>JAVBMM010000005.1:0-6687 GCA_031552425.1 Bacteroidales bacterium
ACAGACAAAACTTCTACAGTTTATTTGGCCGGTGCGACTTATTCCATTGGAGATGCCAATGTGTTAATCAACGAAAATGATTGGAAAAAAATGGAATACGAATTTACCGGAGAAAAAGGTTTGTTCCAATTGTGTTTTATGTTCAATAAAGAAGCAAGTGGTAGTGATACGGATATTTTGTTGGATGATATTTCATTGGAACTTGTAATACCTTCCGTATCTCTTGTTCAAAATTTTGATATGAATACTTGGGATGCTGGTGTAGAAATTGACAGTGCGACAATTCCCACCGGATATGCTCGAAGTGGTACATCTAATTATTTTTACAAAGCAGATGGCCGTGGAGTTTCCGGAAGTCCTGATTATGCAACAAGAATTATTACTACTTCCACTTCTAATTCTACTAATCGATTTTTTACCACACAATTTATGCTTCCTCAAATGGGTAAATATAAAATATCTTTTTGGGTAAAAGGTTCTGCTCAAATAGATTATGTAAAATTAACTCCAAAGAATAGTTCCGCAGATGGTGATTATATAGGAGGTAGAAATGAGGAAATAAATACTGCCGATTGGCAATTGATAGAAAGAGAGTTTATGTCTTTTACAGCAGGGCTTTATTATTTTTGTTTCACGATTCATGCATCTACAGCTTCTCCTAATGCAGATATGTTGTTAGATGATATTTCTATAGAATTTTTGTCATCTAATATAGTAGATAATGGAAATATGTCTGTTTGGAGTGAAACGGCTGGTGTGCCAAACTTGGTCCCGGATGGATATGTTGTTGGTTCTGGGGTAAGGCAAGATACTGTTTTTTCAAGACTAGAACCCGGACGAGGAGGTGATGGATATGCCTTAGGTATTAAGAATGGGCCCGGAAGTAATCGCCTTAGAAGTGCTGCATTTTCTTTAGACAGTACTAAAACTTATAAATTATCTTTTTGGTTAAAGGGAACAGGAACAATCGATTGGACAAGGCTTTCAGCTACAAGTAATCCTACTTCTACAACTAATTCTGTTGTGTTAACCGGTGAACCAAGTGGCACTTTTGACTATGCTGATTGGACAGAGGTAACACGTGTGTTTATACCTAAAAACACAAGAGGCTATCATGTATTTCTTTCTATTATTAATTCAAATTGCTACATAGATGATATTTCTTTGATAGAATATCCTTCTAATGATGCTCTTTTAAAAAATCTATCTATACCCGATTTGGGAAATGAAAGTACTGCTTCTTATGATTTTGTTTTACCCGGGTTTACTTCAAATAATGAAAATTATACGATTCCACTTTGGTTTGGAGCAACAACTGTTCCTGATTTAAAAGTGGTAAATAATCATAGTTTTGCAACGTATGAGATTGACAATGGTGGTTCAAATTCCTTTGCTTCAGGAGCTATTGCAAAAATTGTTAAAGTGATTGCAAGAGCAGAAGATCTGAGTACTACAAAAACTTATACTGTTACATTTGACAGGACAGATTTTATTGCCGGATTTCCAAATAACTTTTCTACAGCAACTTCTCCGTTCGCACAAACTTTGCCTGGATTTAGAACTGCGTCAAAAAGTTATTCACATGGTGATTATTGGGGGGCTTCTACTTATCGCCCTAATAGTAACACAGGAGGTGAACTGATAACCCACAAATTAGTCAATGGAGCAGGAACCGTTACTTTTTGGACAGGAACCCGTTCTGCAAACTATCCGACACAAAGTGGAAGTATACCGGCTGCCGGTCCAAATGATAAAATGCTTATAAAAGTGTCTTATACCATAGATGGTGGAACTTCTTGGACGAATGTAGATTCTATTCAGGTAGATACAACAGCTTTACACGGTCAATGGACTCAAGTATCTTATGATATCAAAAAATCTGATCCTAATACTCAGGTGAAATTTGAATATATCAGAATGGATGATGCTCCCAGGTATTTACCTATTGATATCGATGATATTCGTATTACTCCTTGGTTGGGAACTGATATTCCTGAGATAAAGATTAAACCTTTTGTTGCATTGAATATTTATCCACAAGGACAAACGATCGTTGTTGCAGAAGAAGGTAGATATATGATTTATACGGCAAGTGGACAATTGATTGCTTCCGGAAATAACACAGACCAGATAATCACTATTCCTGTAAAATCCGGATTATATATTGCTAAATCAGGCGATCAAGCTAAAAAGCTTGTAGTGAAATAAACATATCTTTTCGTCATTGCGAGCCATTTATGGCGAAGCAATCTATTATAAAACGGAGATTGCTTCACTGCGTTCGCAATGACGTATAAGTGAAATAAAAACCAATGAATTAATATGCTAATGTGCCAATATACCAATGGAATTTCTATTCGTGGTTTATTGGCACATTGGTATATTATAGAATTGGCATATTATTAACCATTAATTTATTTTATTTATGAAAGTGAAATTTTTACTGATGTTTGCTGTGGTAGCTATGTTTGCTGCTTCGGTAGTAGGACAAACCGTAACTGTTCCCAATGGAAATATGGAAACCTGGGATGGTAGCGATACTATTCCTACTGGTTACAAACGTTCCGGTAGCTCTACTGTTGTACAAATGACACAGGCAGCAGGCCGTGGAGGTTCGGGTTATGCCACTAGATTTCAGTGTGCAGATTCAGTTGGTACAGGAAGTAACCGTTTTTGGAGTCCTGCATTTTCATTGAATAAGGCTGGAATTTATGAAGTGTCTTTTTGGGTGAAAGGAAATGCAACTATTGGTATTGCCAGAGTTGTTCCTGATAGTACTTCTGCAAATAATGGCAAAGCCCTTACCGGTTTGGATGGAAAATTGGAAGGAACTACTGTGTCTGTAGGAGATTGGACACAATACAAAGCGGAGTTTCCGTATTTTGTTTATAATAATAAGAAGACTTATTATATTTGTCTTGTATTTAATAAAGCAACAAATTCATCTCCGGATGTTGATATTCTATTGGACGATATTTCCGTGGAATTTAAGTCTTCTGACTTCTTCCAAAATGGAGATATGGAGACATGGACAAATACTAATTTACCGACTATTCCGGATAATTATGCAATGGGTAATAAAACGGTAGATGCCAATAGCTATTTTTCTAAAGTGGCAGGACGTAATGGATCTGCCAATGCACTCCGGATTCAAAAACCTTATACAACAAGTAATGCTTCAGATAGGATTTTTTCTCCTTATGTGTTAACAACCTCTTTAGATACAGCCAAAGTGCATCGTTTATCTCTTTGGGTAAAAGGAACAGGTAGGATTCAATATATGTTTGTGTTAGCAAGCCAAAGTTCTGTTAATGGAATTAGGCAGGATTTGACTACATCTTCTAGCGGTATTAATTTTGATTATGCGGATTGGACTGAAATTTCATATGTTTTTAAACCGAATCAGCCCGGATATAGGAATATTATGTTCATTATTTGCGGACGTTCAAGTGGAGAGATTTCAGATGTTTATTTGGATGATATTTCTATTGTAGAAGAAGTTCCGGTTGCTAGCGATGCCACTCTGAAAAATATATCCATACCGGATCCGCTTAATGTGACAGATGTAGCATACGATTATATTTTACCTGGTTTTGCTCCGGAAAATGATCAATATACGGTATACCTTTGGTTTGGAGCTGATACGGTGCCTGATTTAAGGATAACAACAAATGCATCTACGGCAACATATGTTATAGATAATGAAGGTTCGAATGCTTTTTTAGCAGGAGCTAAAACAAAAACAGTTACCATCAAAGTAACATCAGCAGATTTAACTACAGAAGAAAGTTACTATGTCACATTTAACAGAGAGAATTATGTGGCAGGGTTTTTCAGGGTACTTTCAACTATAAATAGCGTTAACAATACTACTTTAGCCCAATTCAGTGATATTAAAGGATTGTTTGGACCAAGTTCTTTCCCGACTGCCAGCCCTCCTCACAATGACTATTGGGGATATAGTGCCATTCGCCCGCAATCAACTCCTACTAATGCAGAAGGAAGAGCCTATTTAGTTACAAAACCATTAGTAAACGGAGCTGGTAAAATTACATTTTGGACAGGGAATAGATCTGCTGCTTATTCTGATCCTATAGCTCTTGATTCAATGTATTTGAAACTCAGTGTTACTATAGATGGTAACTGGACAGATTTGAAAGAATGGCAGGTAGATACAACAGCTTTGCATGGTAAATGGACTAAAATGGAATATGACATCAACAATGTTGATCCTAATACTCAAGTGAAATTAGAGTATAGAAAAGGTACAGATGTGACAAAGTTTTTACCAATTGATATCGATGATATTTTCATTACTCCTTATGATGGAACTTCTCTTCCGGGTGTAAAATACAAAGGTTCTTCTTTGAATATTTACCCTCAGGGACAAGCCATTGTGGTAGAAGAAGAAGGAAAATATGCAATTTATACTGTCAGCGGACAACTAATTGCTTCCGGAAATAATACAGGTCAAATAATAACTATTCCTGTAAAATCCGGATTATATATTGCTAAATCAGGTAATCAAGCTAAAAAGCTTGTAGTGAAATAAACATATCTTTTCGTCATTGCGAGCCATTTATGGCGAAGCGATCTATTACAGAACATGAGATTGCTTCACTATGTTTGCAATGACGTGTGCTTCAATTAAATCAAAGCGGTTTCAGTAATACAACTGGAGCCGCTTTGATTTAATATCCTATCCTTCTTTTTACCTTGCTGCAAAAGTTAATTTCATTATTTTTCCCTTAAATAAGTAGCGCTGTTAAGTTCTATTTTGATGATTGATATTCATCTGCCTATATTTAATCCTGTAGGGATTTACGCTCGGTAGAAAGAATATTTTAGAGTGTTTTTGCATGCCGTTAGGTATGCAGCCTTGAATTCTTTGTTTTCGGAGGCATACCTAACAGCATGCCTACTATTTTTTAATCATTTTTTCTACCAAGCGATAATGCCTATCGGCATATTTTTCTGCTGAAAAAGATTAGTCATTGTGCTAAAATAGAACTTAACAGCCCAGCTTAAATAAGGGGTAGGGGTTCTTACCTTATTATAGAGGCGGTTTAGACGCAGCCTTTTCTAACACACAGATGACACGGATCATATGGATTTACACGGAACAGTGAACGAAGATGACGTTATTTTCGTTAAAAAACATTAACACTAAAACCATTCTATCTTTCAAATGTTTTACACACAGAATAACAAATTAAACAAAACGGAAAGATGTCTACAATAACCTTTAAAGGAATGGAAGTTCATACAAACGGAACGTTACCCGTTGTAGGAACGATGGCTCCGGCATTTAAGCTGGTGCAAACAGATTTGATGGATTTATCCTTATCAGAATTGAAAGGAAAAAAAGTTATATTAAATATTTTTCCAAGTTTGGATACAGGAGTATGTGCCGCCTCAGTAAGAAGGTTTAACAAAGAAGCAGCCGGTTTGAATAACACAGTAATACTTGCTATTTCCAAAGATTTACCCTTCGCTCATACCCGTTTTTGTACTGTAGAAGGCATTCAGAATGTAAAACCTCTATCCGTATTCAGGGATACTGATTTTGAGAAAAAATATGGTGTTTTGCTGATTGATGGGCCATTGCAAGGATTACTTGCCAGAGCGGTAGTTGCCATCGACGAAAACGGAAAGGTAATTTATACGGAACTCGTTCCTGAAATTACCCAAGAACCCAACTACGAAGCGGTGATGGCTCATATACAATAAATTTTGTTTTTCAAAGGTTAAAATAAAAAGTTAATGATCGTAGTTGCCGAAGGAGTTCTTCTCTTTCGGCAATTTTTTTTGTTAGGATCAGAGTAACCCCTAAGCAAATTGGTCAAAATTTTTGGATTGACTTTATATTTTTTTATTGAGGAAAAAAGGTTACTTCGTTCATAGTTGGATTCTCTCCCAGTGAGCTCATTGTGTTCGTTTATTAACAGCGAACGGAGTGAGCTTCAATAAAATAATACCTTGATGTCGAAAAGCTGTTTAAAACGAAAGAGCGTAGCGATTGAGTAAGTTCTTTTCGACAAAGCTCTTTTTTTGATTCCTTTTTTGGAGCAGCAAAAAAGGGATGAAGAATTTTTATTAAAAACTTTCAATAAATATTTCAAATTTTATATTTATTTTGTAGATTTGTCGTGTTCATCTTATAATTTTTTAAGTAATAATACCATGGAAACCATTGTAAGGACTCATTGTTTTGCTTTTAAAAGAGCAGATTTACTCTTAAGATTCTTTTGAGAGTTTAATTCATTTATAAAATATATGTATAAGCTAATTGTCACATTAGCATATTAAATCATTGGCATATTTTAATTA
Organism: Bacteroidales bacterium; assembly: GCA_031552425.1. Taxonomy (GTDB): domain Bacteria; phylum Bacteroidota; class Bacteroidia; order Bacteroidales; family Azobacteroidaceae; genus JAISFI01. The sequence continues at coordinate 6,331 of JAVBMM010000005.1, forward strand.
CCATTCATTTATAAATCATTAAAAACACATTATTATGAAAAAGACTATTGTATTATTAGTTGTATTTTTAAGTACTATTACTCTCTACTCACAGGAAGACAAGTCTAAAATAGAAATTTTAGAGGAAGCTGTCAAAATTTCTTCAGTTAATAATGTTGATATTAAAACCGGAGGTAACGGTAAAGTTTATTATAATAGTAAAGAAATCGCCACAATAGATCAGCTGTCAAATATTGATATTTCTAATCTTGAAGATTTAAAGATGAAAGATAGGTCAAGTGGTGCTCCAATCGTTTTAACTGATTTTCTTGAAATCTTAGGAACCAATAGTTCCTGGAAAGCTTTTGTCGGTTCTTC
>JAVBMM010000018.1:0-25821 GCA_031552425.1 Bacteroidales bacterium
TAATGTATAATTCATTGCCGGGGTGCCTCCCAAAGCTATATTAACACGGTTAAAATCATCAAAAAAGACATCTCCCGATTTAAAACTGCCTTTGTTTACAAAGAAAGTTCTTTTAAAAGCATTATCCAATTTATTTCCATCAATATCCCGGAGTGTTCCTTCCACTATCAACTCATAAGTTTTACCTTGCTCAAACAATTTTTCGGGTGTAAATTCAAAGCATCTGTTCTGCATGCGGGATTTCCAAGTTCCGGCAATGATATTCCCACTGCTTTTATCAACGATTTTCAAGTGTTGGCGCAGATTTACAGTATCAATCCGGCTTAAAAAACGAACGGTTATTGGAGAATAAGGCGATACGCCAGCCATGTCCTGAGGTAGAAGATTGTCAGCAGGAAGCGTCCGGCTGCAACCGTAAGAGTCCACCTGATCTGCACTCGTTCTGGGATAGGCGTAAAAGACCTTTAGATTTGTAATTTCTCCGGGTTTGAGATAATGGTCGAAAAATTTCTTGAACAAGTGATACCTGTTTTCTTCTGTAGCATAATCGGTGCCTAAACCGGGAAAAGTATGCCCGAGCTCTTCCATCCAGAATGTAAGGTGGTTGAGGTCAATGGCATTCAGGTGGGCTATTGGTGAAGGATATTTTACCCATTGATCATAACTGTCGAATTTTCCTGCCGATGTAATTGTCGGGCATGTTTGGGAATCTACATAAATTGGCGCTCTGGTAACTCCATTTCCTGCAGCCGTATATCCCACATCCACCCAACTGTCATAGCCTTCCCAAGGCTGAGGTTTGTTATTGGGAGTATTGTTAAATAACAAATGTTCTTCTTGTTCGGCATTTTTAGTATGCATGATACGCATGGCGCTGTATGAAGACTTGGAAATTCCCATTACCCCGAACTTTTCATTCAGGTTGTATTTATCTGCATATTTGCGCAGATACCGGATAAATGCCCTTGATGCATGCAAGCCGTTCTGGCTATCGAGGGAGAAATCGTTGAAATGATCGTAATGAATGTCTCTTGCCAGTGGATTATAACAATGATCAACATGCACGACAGCATAACCTGTTGTTGCAAATCCTATGGGGAAAATACAGCGGTAGGCAACTTCCAAATTGCTTTTCGGACTGAAAGGCTTTTGACGTGGAAGGTTTGATGAGAAATTGACCAATGCAGGCACCTTATTTGCCGGCGTACCACTTGGGTACATGATGTCCATGAAGAGATTGTATTCAAGAGGTTCGCCCTGCGGACCGACCATGTCATCGGGAGAACTTACCGGATCAACACCAAATGTAGGAACAATATAATCATTATACACACCCATAATGCGATTCAGTGTTCCTTCGGCACCATGTTCTTTGATATTCCAAACAGGTATATCTTTTTCAATCCGGTATCCCGCCGGCACATAAAATATCCTGTCGAAGTCAATGGTAATCGTTTCATTTCCATAGCCGGCCAGTAAAGCCGGAGATGCTATATGAAACTGCATCAGTGCTTCTTCCAATTCGGGAGATGTTTGTGGATATACACTGCAATCAACCGGTATGACAAGAAAACCATCTGCTTCCAGATCAGCGATAATCTCACTGTCCGGATCTGTACCAATCCTTTCTCCCGGAAGATTTTGAAGATAAAAAGCCACCGGGGTGAGGGAATTGTATGCACGGACTGATACCAAACAAAATAGCAACAGAGAAAATGTGCAAATAATATATTTTTGCTTCATGAAACTTTGTATTATGAATGGGATGATAATTTTCTGGTATTTCAGCATTATAACATAAAAGGGTTCTGCGACAGACTGAATGAACAAGCGAAAATATCTTATTTGATCAGATATTTAGTGGTATAATCACCTTGAGTGCCGGAAATACGGATAATGTAGATTCCAGGCTGGTTGATGCTGAAGTTGTGCGTACCTTGAACCGATGCACTTTGCTGCAATATACCTTTACTATTATATATTTCTACCTCGGCAGATTCCACGTCAACAGCAAAACCTTTTTGTATACGGTGTAATTTATAGAAGCCATTTATTTCTTTTTTAAGCCCTGTCCCTGGATCGAAAGCGGTATAAGAAAAATCATCGAAGTAATAACCTCTTGAGGTGAACGTATCTCCATTCTTAGTAACTTCTATTCTTACGAGCAAGGGTTCATTCGCTGTTTCATTGATTACTACCTCAAACTCCTGATAAGTTAGGTTGCTGATATCTCCAAAATCTTTAACAAGAGCCCAGGATTCTCCGTCTTTTTGTGTTAGAACTTTAACGGTTCCCACGACTCCTTCCTCGTATTTTTTTGCGAAAAATTTTAAGGTTCCGATGCTTGTCATTGGAGGTAAGGTTAGCGTAGCCAATGTTGCCGTGGTTCCAAGACGTACGCAGGCAGGGCCTTCGAATTTGTTATTGCCTGCAGTCAAATCTCCGCTGAAATACATGTTTGAATGGCTCCATCCTTCCGGAACAAATGCCGCACCTCCACCTCCGGCTGTTGTTCCATTAGCATCTCCCATGCCGCATTGATAAATATTATCGGTCTCGATAAATTCAATGGTATATACTTCCGAGATTTCAGTATCTTCAGCAGTTACGGTTATAACAGCTGTTCTTTCATTTTTAGTGCCTTTTAAATTTACTGCCTGAACAATCGCACTTCCAGCGTTTTCATCGTTTGTCACTGCACTTACTAGAGGCAGTGCGTGATTTTTTTTCAAGTAGTATTGATAATTTTTTACTGCGGAATCGAATAAAGTCAATGTTACATAATTCTCACCTCCCAAACTGACCTTTAAATCTGATAAAGAAGCGTCAATACCCAAAGCTTCTGTTGCGATAACAACTTTGTAGTTATCGAACATTACCCTGGTATTGTTTGCATTTGAAATGCCTCCATGATTATAAAGAAATCCGAAAACAGTCATTTTTGTTGAAGTATAGGTATTGTCTACAACTGATGCACCCACTTGAGTCATTGCGTCCTCGCCTTCAACGGCAGGATCTTTAAAAGCAGTTCCGTCATTACGGTAAAATAGACTCCATGTATCTGTTCCTGGTGAATAAACAACTTTATAACTGGCATAGCTGGTATTAATATTCTCTGTTGATGGGCCGATAATGCTTGTTATTCCTTCGTCTGAGTCAAATCCCTGACTGAATTTTACAAGCTGGACTTTAAAATTACCTTGGTTAAAAACTACTGCGTATCCTTCGGTATCTTGAGCAGTCAAATCAGAATTAGTGGCTGCTAATACAACTGCGACAGCGTGATTAGATTGCCCGATTACAAAAGAATTCATTCCGGATTTTGCTGTTCTGGAATTGAATGTCCATGTTATGTCTGCTGTATTATTTTTCAAGATAGGTTTGAACAGCGGATGATATCCTGATAGAGAGTCTGTCAAATATGTCTTCCCTCCGTTTCCGGGAGCAGTTGCTATACCATTGGAAATTCTTAATGTGCCACTACTTATTTGAAAGTCGGTTGGATTAATCGTACTTACGGATGTGTATTTAGTTAGGTTGCCTGAGCTGGCAAAATCATCAAAAAACACCGTTGTTGATTGTCCCTGTGCGTTCCATGATATAAGCGACAACATAAGTACTATAGCCAGATGAGAGCTACGCTTTACAAAATAATTCAATTTGCTTGTCCATATCTGTGTATGGCATGTTAGATTTTTTTTCATGATACTTGATTTTTAATTAAATTTACATGACAAATATATTGTATGAAAAAACAGTGGAGTATATAAAAAACGAAAAAAACCACTCTAAATACGTCTAAAATGTTAAAATGGGATAAGGAACTGTTCTTGGCGTTTTTTTTAGATTGATTTTATTTTAATTAATATTAACTTATATTTTTGATATTTAATATTTTTAGATTAATAGATTCAATGATATTTTGTTGTTTTTATCATATAGTAGGACTGTAGATACATTATAGTCCTACTGTAAGAGTCTTGCAGCCCTACTATAAATACCATATAGTCCTACTATAATTTCAAAAAAAACGGACATTTTCATTGAAAATACCCGTTTTTAGTATGTTTAAAAAGAATGATTGATTCAGGATAGAAATAATATTTAAAGATAAATAATATATTTCACATATACAAATGTTAATTTACATTTATTAACTATTACAAAGAACAAAAAAGGCTATGAAAAGGTATCAGTTTTATTTTTAATTATTACTTGTAAATTCTTAAACAGTTTCTAAGTTAACGTGAGTTTGATATAAAAATATGTCATATTGAAATTTATATATTGCTTATTATCATCCTGTCAAGGATGACTCGCTCGGTAGATAAAGATACAGCAGTCCATTTTGCATCCCGTTTATAGGGATGCATCCTTGCTGGATGCCGGTTTTCAGGGATAAATATCATTCTACCAAGAATACATTATCTCCCGTTGGTCGATGACCGTTGGTCCCTATCGGAATGTGCGATCTGCACTATAATTAATGTTTTGTGCGAAATTTTATATCGAACTTACGTTAAGCTAAGATTTTTGTAATGTTTATGTATGTGCTTTGAATACTAGAAATGTTCATAAAACGAAGTTTGTTAGTTATGAATTAAGGACATAATTTAAAAGGCTCTGTTAAAATTTATAGAATTCCAAATAAAATTCCTACCTTTGTGGGATATAAACATGTCTGTATATTGCTGAACCAGATAATATAGGGGACTTTTATAATCTTTTGAGAATGCTTTTATAAAATGAGTGATTAAAGGAGTGTTCTCGAATTATGTATTTGGAAGATGAAAAAAAACATATTAATAACCGGAGGAGCCGGATTTATTGGTTCGCATGTAGTTCGTTTGTTAGTTAATAAGTATCCTGATTACAATGTGATTAATCTGGATAAGTTGACTTATGCAGGGAACTTGGCCAATCTAAAAGATATTGAATCTTTTCCTAATTACACATTTGTAAAAGCGGATATTTGTGATTTTGATAAGATGCTGGAGCTATTCCGGCATTACAACATACATGGAGTGATTCATTTGGCAGCTGAAAGTCATGTAGACCGTTCTATTAAAGATCCTTTTTCTTTTGCACAAACCAATGTAATGGGAACTCTTTCTTTGTTGCAGGCAGCAAAGCATCATTGGAGTGAGGATTGGGAAAATAAACTTTTTTATCACATTTCTACTGATGAGGTATATGGATCTTTGGGAGAAGAGGGTTTTTTTGTGGAAACAACTAAATATGATCCGCATTCTCCTTATTCTGCATCTAAAGCTTCTTCCGATCATTTTGTCCGGGCTTTTCACGATACGTTTGGGATGCCGGTATTGATAAGTAATTGTTCCAATAATTATGGGCCATATCAATTTCCGGAAAAATTAATACCATTATTTATTAATAATATTCGACATAATAAGCCCTTGCCCATATATGGTAAAGGTGATAATGTACGAGATTGGCTTTATGTGGAAGATCATGCGCGAGCTATTGATTTAATATTTCACAAAGGTAAGATAGGTGAAACTTATAACATTGGTGGATTTAATGAATGGAAAAATATAGACTTAATCAAGGTAATCATTCGTACAGCTGATAAATTATTGGGAAGAGAGCCTGGAACGTCAGAAAAGCTAATTACTTATGTAGTAGATCGTGCGGGACATGACAAACGTTATGCAATTGATTCTTCCAAATTAAAAAATGAATTGGGGTGGGAGCCGTCGCTTCAATTTGAAGAAGGTATAGGAAAAACTATACGCTGGTATCTTGATAATCAGAAATGGTTAGACGAAGTGACAAGCGGAGAATACGAAAAATATTATGAGAAAATGTATTCAAATGTTTGATTCCAGAATTGATTGTTTTAATATTCTTTCCACCGTAATTATTTACTAATGAAGATAGCAATAGTTGGTACAGGGTATGTTGGTCTCGTTTCCGGAGCGTGTTTTTCGGAGATGGGTATTGATGTTACATGTGTTGATATAGATGATGAAAAAATTCAAAGATTGTTAAGTGGACAAATTCCTATTTATGAGCCAGGATTGGACGAATTGGTGAAACGTAATGTAGAGGCTGGACGGTTGCATTTTACGACTGATTTAACGTCTTGCTTAGATAATGTGGAAATTGTTTTTTCTGCAGTGGGTACTCCTCCTGACGAAGATGGTTCAGCTGATTTAAAATATGTATTAGCTGTAGCTAAAATTTTCGGACAACATGTTAAAAAATATACTATTTTAGTAACGAAATCCACAGTCCCAGTTGGGACATCAAAGAAAGTGAAAGCTACTATTCAAGAGGAGTTGAATAAACGAAATGAACAAATTGAATTTGAAGTGGCTTCTAACCCTGAGTTTTTAAAAGAAGGCGCTGCCATAAAGGATTTTATGTCTCCAGACCGAGTAGTGGTAGGAGTGGAGAGTGAGAGAGCAGAAAAAGTGATGGCCAAATTATATCGTCCTTTTCTTATGAATAATTTCCGGGTATATTTTATGGATATACCATCTGCAGAAATGACTAAATATGCTGCAAATGCTATGTTAGCAACTCGTATTTCATTTATGAATGACATTGCAAATTTATGTGATCTGGTGGGTGCTAATGTAGATATGGTCAGAAAAGGGATCGGAACAGATAGCCGTATCGGCAGTAAGTTCCTTTATCCCGGTTGTGGGTATGGAGGGTCTTGTTTCCCTAAAGATGTAAAAGCTTTAGCCCATACTGCGAGAGAGTACGGCTATGTAATGGAAGTGATTGAGTCTGTAGAGAAAGTAAATGAGCGTCAGAAAAATATTGTATTTAAAAAATTGCAGGACGCTTTGGGCAATTTAAAAGGAAAAACCATTGCAGTTTGGGGATTAGCATTCAAACCAGAAACAGATGATATACGGGAAGCCCCAGCATTGGCTGTGATTGAGAATTTGATCAAAGCAGAAGCTAAAGTCAAAGTGTATGATCCGATTGCAATGGATGAATGTAAGCATAAGATAGGAGATTCTGTTGTATATTGCGGAGATATGTATGAGGCTGTAGTTGAAACTGATGCGTTAGTTTTGATGACGGAATGGAAGCAGTTTCGTATGCCATCATGGCAAGTTGTACGAAAATTGATGAATAATCCGTTGATTGTAGACGGAAGAAATATATATGACAAAGAAGAAGTCATAGGAGAAGGGTTCGAATATAGAGCCATAGGAAAATAGAAAGCAATAATATAAAATGAGAAGAATATTAGTTACCGGAGGAGCAGGATTTATAGGGTCAAACCTTTGTGAAGCTTTATTGCAAAAAGATTATGAAGTAGTTTGTTTGGATAATTTTGCAACAGGGAAGCCGGAAAATATTTTTTCATTTTTAAATGATAAAAATTTCCGTCTGATTGTCGGGGATATACGTAATCTGGAAGATTGTAAAAAAGCATGCGAAGGAGTGGACTATGTGTTACATGAAGCTGCTTTAGGCTCAGTTCCCCGTTCTGTCAAAGATCCAATAACTTCCAATGAAGTAAATGTTTCGGGTTTTTTGAATATGTTAGTAGCTGCCCGTGATGCAAATGTAAAACGTTTTGTATATGCGGCAAGTTCTTCCACATATGGAGATTCTACTAATTTGCCGAAAGTAGAAGAAGTAATAGGGAAACCACTTTCTCCTTATGCTATAACAAAATATGTAAATGAATTATATGCAGATATATTTGTAAAAACATATGGATTGGAGTGTATTGGTTTAAGGTATTTTAATGTCTTTGGTCGCCGTCAGGATCCAAATGGAGCTTATGCTGCGGTTATTCCTAGATTTGTGATACAATTAATGCGTCATGAATCTCCAGTAATTAACGGAGATGGAGAATACTCTCGTGATTTTACTTATATAGATAATGTGATTCAGGCAAATTTGTTAGCACTCACTACGGAGAATCCTCAGGCAGTTAATACAGTATATAATGTGGCATACGGAGAACGTACCACATTAAATCAGTTGGCTGGATATCTGAAAGAAAATTTATCCTTTTATGACAATAAAATTTCTGAAATAGAAATTACACATGGCCCTAATAGGTTAGGGGATATTCCTCACTCACTGGCAAGTGTAGATAAGGCAAAAGTCTTATTAGGTTATAATCCCAAATATTCAATGAAACAAGGACTGAAGGAAGCGGTCGAATGGTATTGGAAGAATCTGTAAAATAAAAATGTAATGAATACAGAAAACGTTAAAATTGCAGTTGTTGGTTTAGGATATGTAGGCCTCCCTTTAGCACGTCTTTTTGCTACTAAATATCCCGTAGTGGGATTTGATGTAAATCAATCCAGGGTGAAAGAATTAATGTCAGGAAAGGATCATACTTTGGAAGTTGAAGATAATGTGCTTCAGTCTGCTTTGGTTAAACAAAATCCGGCTTTATTGGGAAGTAAAGGTTTATATTGTAGCTGTAACTTGGATGATATCAGAGAATGCAATTTTTATATAATAACAGTTCCTACTCCAGTAGATAAAAACAACCGTCCTGATTTGACTCCTTTAAAAAAAGCCAGTGAAACGGTGGGGAAAGTAATTTCTAAAGGAGATATTGTTGTGTATGAATCGACTGTATATCCGGGAGCTACTGAGGAGGATTGTTTGCCTGTAGTGGAAAAAATCTCCGGATTAAAAATCAATATTGATTTTTTTGCAGGCTATTCTCCGGAAAGAATTAACCCTGGAGATAAAGAACATACTGTAGAGAAAATTAAAAAGGTGACTTCAGGTTCGACTCCTAAAATTGGAGAAAAAATAGATGCTGTGTATAATTCAGTCATTGTGGCGGGAACTCATTTGGCCCCAACGATCAAAGTCGCTGAAGCTGCTAAAGTGATAGAAAACTCTCAACGTGACATCAATATCGCTTTTGTTAATGAGTTGAAAAAGATTTTTGATCGTATGGATATTAATGTCTATGATGTATTGAAAGCAGCAGGAACCAAATGGAATTTTTTGAATTTTCAACCTGGTTTGGTAGGAGGCCATTGCATTGGAGTCGATCCTTATTACCTGGCTCAAAAAGCTCAAGAATATGGTTATCATCCTGAAATAATCTTGGCTGGCAGGCGCTTAAATGACAGTATGGGAGAATATGTGGCCTCCCAAGTTGTGAAGCAAATGATAAAAAAAGGACTTTGTGTAAAAGGCTCTAATGTTTTGGTATTGGGAATCACTTTTAAAGAAAATTGCCCGGACGTACGCAATACTAAGGTAGTGGATGTGGTAAATGCTTTGAAAGAATATGATACAAATGTAACTATATATGACCCTTGGGCAAATTCAGAAGAAGTAAAACATGAATATGGATTGGATATTTTGACTGAAATACCTAAAGGTAAATTTGACGCAGTGGTATTAGCTGTAGCACATAAAGAGTTTAAAGAACTAAAATTAGATAGCGATGTTGTTTATCGTGTGAAAGACATGTAATGTAAATTGAAATATTGATTTTATCATTGTGAAAAATTATCATATAAAATAAATGAAAGCAGTGTTTATGGGTTTGGGATACATTGGACTCCCAACAGCTGCAGTTGCTGCAGACAAAGGAATCCAAGTGTTAGGGGTAGATGTAAATCCAGTTGTTGTTGACACAATCAATGAGGGTAAAATTCATATTGTTGAACCCGAATTGGACATTGTAGTAAAAAGAGTAGTAGAAAGAGGACAATTAAAGGCAGCATTAACACCTTTGTCTGCAGATGCTTTTTTGATCGTTGTTCCAACTCCTTTTAGACAAAATCATCGTCCGGATATCTCTTATGTGAAATCAGCAACACGTGCTGTAATTCCTTTTTTGAGAGAAGGTAGCCTATATATTATAGAATCTACTTCTCCTGTCGGAACCACTGAGAAAATGGCAGATATAATATGGAAGGAACGTCCTGAATTAAAAGGAAAAATTTATATAGCTTATTGCCCTGAAAGGGTACTTCCTGGTAATGTAATTTATGAATTAGAGCATAATGATAGAGTGATTGGGGGAATTAATAAAGAATCTACTCTGAAAGCGATTGAATTTTACAAATTATTTGTTAAAGGAAATCTTCATCCTACAAACTCTCGTACAGCAGAAATGTGTAAATTGACTGAAAATTCTTCCCGAGATGTTCAAATTGCATTTGCAAATGAATTATCTATAATATGTGATAAAGCAGGAATCAATGTGTGGGAATTGATTGAATTAGCAAATAAGCATCCCCGAGTGAATATTTTACAACCGGGTTGTGGTGTCGGGGGCCATTGTATTGCTGTAGATCCTTGGTTTATTGTTTCTGATTTTACCGAACAGGCTCAAATTATAAAACGTTCTAGGGAAACTAATGATTATAAAGCAGATTGGTGTGCCAATAAAGTGTTAGAAGCATGTCAAGAGTTTGAAGACAGAACAGGTAGAGAACCAGTCATTGCATGTATGGGGTTGGCTTTTAAACCTGACATTGATGATTTGAGGGAATCTCCCGCAAAATATATTACATCTCGTATTATTGCAGAAGCTAGGGCCGATGTATTAGTTGTTGAACCTAACGTGGAAACCCATAAAAGTTTCAAGTTGGTAAATTATAAAGAAGCTTATAATAAAGCTGATATTGTTGTTTGGTTAGTTCGTCATATGCCATTTTTATCCATACAAAAACAAGACAATAAAATAGAACTGGATTTTTGTGGAATACGAAAATAAACTATCATGAAAAAAATCTTATTAGTATTTGGTACTCGTCCGGAGGCTATTAAAATGGCACCTTTAATTAAAGAATTCCAAAAATATCCGGAAAAGTTTGAAGCTAAAGTTTGTGTAACAGCTCAACATCGTCAGATGTTGGATCAGGTATTAGATATCTTTGATATTAAACCGGATTATGATTTGAATATAATGGCTCCTAATCAAGATCTATATGATATTACATCTAAAGTCTTATTAGGTATGCGTGATGTACTTAAAAAATTTAAACCAGATGTCGTTTTGGTGCATGGAGATACTACAACTTCCATGGCTGCTGGATTAGCTGCATTTTACCAACAAATTAAAGTAGGGCATGTAGAGGCAGGGTTGAGAACTTACAACTTACAATCTCCTTGGCCGGAAGAAATGAATCGCCAGGTAACTGATCGGATTTGTGATTATTATTTTGCTCCGACAGAGCAATCTAAGGAAAATCTATTGAATGAGGGTATTTCTGAAGAAAAAATATATGTAACAGGAAATACTGTTATTGATGCATTGTTAATGGCTGTCGACATGATACAATCAAAACCTGAAATGAAAAAACAAGTAGAGGATGCACTTGTTATGAGTGGATACCAGATAACAATTCGTCCTTATATACTAGTAACCGGTCATAGACGTGAGAATTTTGGGGATGGTTTTCTAAATATTTGTAAAGCACTAAAAGAGATAGCGCTTACCCATCCTGAGATGGATATTGTTTATCCTGTACACCTGAATCCGAATGTACAAAAACCCGTATATGAGTTACTTTCAAATGTAAACAATATCTATTTAATAAAACCTTTAGATTATTTACCATTTGTATGTTTGATGCAGCATTGTTATTTGATATTAACGGATAGTGGAGGTGTACAGGAAGAAGCTCCATCATTAGGAAAGCCAGTGCTGGTTATGAGAAATACAACAGAAAGGCCGGAAGCTGTGGTGGCTGGAACTGTAAAGTTAGTTGGGACTGATTATAAAAATATCGTTGAAAACGTAAATTTATTATTAGACAATCAATTAATTTATAAACAAATGTCTCAAGCCCACAATCCATATGGGGATGGATTAGCTTGTGAGAAAATAATAAATTTGAAATAAAATTTTATGCAAAAAGTATTAGTGACAGGTGCTGATGGATTTATCGGTTCTCATTTGACAGAAATGTTATTAGAAGAAGGTTATCAGGTTAAGGCCTTGTCTTATTATAATTCTTTTAATTACTGGGGATGGTTAGATGGTTTGAAACATCCCAATCTGGAAGTGGTGACAGGTGATGTTCGCGATCCTCATTTTTGCAAACATATTACCAAGGATGTAGAAATAATTTTTCATCTGGCTGCTTTAATTGCTATTCCTTATTCGTATGTAGCACCTGACAGCTATGTAGATACTAATGTGAAAGGTACATTGAATATCTGCCAGGCTGCAAAAGAGAACGGAGTGAAGAGAGTGTTGGTGACTTCTACTTCAGAAGTATATGGGACAGCTCAATATGTTCCTATTGATGAGAAGCACCCTAAACAACCCCAATCGCCTTATTCGGCTACTAAAATAGGGGCGGATGCTATGGCAATGAGTTTTTATAATGCATTTGAGCTACCAGTTGTAATTGTTCGTCCCTTTAATACATACGGCCCACGCCAGTCGGCACGTGCAATCATTCCAACTATTATTTCTCAAATAGCTAATGGTGTAAAAGAGATCAAATTAGGTGATTTGACTCCGACCCGTGATTTTAATTTTGTGAAAGATACTTGTCGTGGATTTATTGTACTTTCTAAATGTGATGCTGCTATTGGTCAGGAAGTAAATATCTGTAGCAATTACGAGATATCTATGCGTAGTACTCTTGAACTGATTGCAAAAATTATGAAATCCGATGTGAAATTTGTAGAAGATACACAACGTTTACGTCCCAAAAATTCTGAAGTATTTCGCTTGTGGGGTGATAACACAAAAATTAAATCATTAGTTGGATTCTCTCCTGCTTATTCTATTGAAGATGGTTTGAGAGAAACAATTGAGTGGTTTTGTGACAAAGAGAATTTGAAGAAATACAAAGCTGATATATACAATGTATAAAAAAACCGTTGACTTTATTCATCAGCTCTATCATACGGAAGAGTTTGTTCCACTTCATGTTCCCTGTTTTGTGGGTAAGGAAAAGGAATATCTCAACGAATGCATTGACTGTACGTTTGTTTCTAGTGTAGGTAAATTTGTTGATCGTTTTGAAGAAGTGACAGCTGCATATACTGGTGCAAAACGAGCAGTAGTATGTGTAAATGGTACTAATGCATTACATATGGCTATGATCTTAGTAGGTGTGGAGCGTGATGATGAAGTTATTACACAAGCACTGACTTTTATCGCAACTTGTAATGCTATCAGTTATATCGGGGCTCATCCGGTATTTCTTGATGTAGATCGAGATACTATGGGACTTTCTCCCAAAGCTGTAAAAGCATGGTTAATGGTAAATGCAGAGATTAGAAATGATCAATGTTACAATAAACGAACTGGACGTCGTGTGAAGGCATGCATCCCGATGCATACGTTCGGTCATCCAATGAAAATAGATGAATTAGTTGCAATATGTCAGGAATATCATTTGGAATTGGTGGAAGATGCTGCCGAAAGCCTAGGAAGTTTTTATAAAGGACAACATACTGGTACTTTTGGTAGGGTAGGAGTGTTGAGTTATAACGGTAATAAAACCATTACTACCGGTGGTGGAGGTATGTTGCTGTTTCAGGAAAAAGAATTGGGAGCATTTGCTAAGCACCTGACCACTCAATCCAAGGTTCCTCATCGTTGGGACTTTGTGCATGATCATGTGGGGTATAACTACCGCATGCCCAATATCAATGCTGCATTGGGATGCGCACAAATGGAAAATCTGGAGCATTTTATCCAAAATAAACGGGAAACTGCTGAAAAGTATAAGGCGTTTTTTGCCGATATTGAAGATATTGAGTTCTTTACGGAACCTCAAGATGCTCAATCTAATTACTGGTTGAATGTTGTGTTGTTGAAAGATAAAGAAGCCCAACAAGCTTTTCTTGAGTATTCGAATGGTCATGGTGTTATGACCCGCCCTATTTGGCAGTTAATGAATAAACTACCTATGTTTCAATATTGTGAAACAGATGGACTAGTAAATACACAGTGGTTTGAAGAAAGAGTGGTGAATATTCCGAGTAGTGTAAGAACAAAAATCTTAAGGAAGTAAGGTAATGTTAGTAAGTCAATATTATAACGAACATGATTTAAAAGATTTTGGCTTTAAATCATTAGGGAAGAATGTTAAGATTTCATCAGATGCAAGAATATATGGAGCAGAGAATATTTCTATAGGGAATAATGTTCGAATTGATGATTTTGTAACACTTTCGGCTATGGGTGGGTATATAACAATCGGCAATTATGTTTTTATTGCTAGAAATTCGCATCTTAGTGGAACTTTAGGTATTGAACTGAGCGATTTCTGCAGCATGGCTGCTAATACAGTGATTTATAGTGCCTCAGATGATTATAGTGGGAATTTTATGACAGCTCAAGCTATTCCTAAGGAATATACGACGCAAGTAGGTGGCGTTGTCTCTGTTGGAAGACATGTAATAATAGGTGCAGGAACGGTTATAATAGGAGCTTCTAAACTTGCTGAAGGTTGTAGTATCGGTTCTATGAGTTTGGTTAATAAAAATACAGATCCATGGGGTATCTACTTTGGGATACCTGCAAAGAGAAGAGCAGAGAGAAGTAAGAATTTGTTGAAATTTGAGTCAGAAATGTTAAAAGAGCTCGGGTTATAAAATGTTCAGTCAAGTAGTGATCATAGCTGAAGCAGGAGTAAACCATAACGGTTCCTTGGAATTGGCTAAGCAACTTATAGATGTAGCTGCCGAGGCTGGCGTGGATTATGTAAAGTTCCAGACTTTCAAGGCTGAAAATATAGTCTCTCAACATGCTCAAAAGGCGGACTATCAAAAGAAGAATATTGATGATTCGGATGATTTCCAGTTCAATATGTTGAAGAAACTGGAATTGACTCCGGAGCAGCATATTGAATTAATTGAATATTGTAATAAGAAAGGTGTAAAGTTCTTTTCTACAGCTTTCGATATGGATAGCATTGAATTTTTAGCCAGTTTGCATCTGGGGTTGTGGAAAATTCCATCTGGCGAAATTACTAATTATCCTTATTTGAAACGTATTGCATCTTATAAAGAACCAGTGATTCTTTCTACCGGGATGAGTACATTGACAGAAATTCAAGAAGCGATAGGAATATTGACCCATTTTGGAGTACATAAAGAACAAATCACCATATTACATTGTAATACAGAATATCCTACCCCAATGGCAGATGTAAATTTACGTGCTATGCAAAGTCTGAATCATGAGTTAGGAGTTTCTGTAGGATACTCTGATCATACACAAGGTATTGAAGTTCCGATTGCTGCTGTAGCTTTAGGAGCCACAATCATTGAAAAACATTTTACATTAGATCGCAGCATGGAAGGACCGGATCATAAAGCATCACTTGAACCTCATGAGTTGAAAGCGATGGTCATTGCCATTCGTAATATAGAACAAGCATTAGGAAGTTGTGATAAGATCGTTTCTGCTTCTGAACAGAAAAATAAATCTATTGCTCGTAAGAGTATAATTGCAGCGAAGAGTATTGTTAAAGGAGAGGTGCTGACAGAGGAAAATCTTTCTGTGAAACGTCCAGGAACAGGACTTTCACCTATGTTATGGGAGCAGGTCATTGGAACGAAAGCAGTGAAAAATTATCAACCAGAGGATTTAATAATACTGGAATGAGAAAAATTTGTGTTATTACAGGAAGTCGTGCAGAATATGGTTTGTTGTCTGGACTAATGAAGGCTATTCAACAAGAACCTGATTTTCAATTGCAGGTCATTGCCACTAATATGCATCTTTCTCCGGAATTCGGATTGACTTATAAAGACATTGAAAGGGATGGCTTCCAAATTGACAAGAAAGTGGAGATGCTTCTTTCTTCTGATACACCTAATGCGACAACAAAATCGGTTGGTCTTGCGATTATTGGTTTTGCCGATGCATTTGATGATTTAAAACCAGATTTGATACTTGTTTTAGGAGATCGTTTTGAAATATTAGCAGCTGTTTCCGCAGCTTTATTTTATAAAATACCAGTTGTTCATTTACATGGAGGAGAAATAACTGAAGGAGCTTATGATGATTGTATTCGTCATGCTATTACGAAAATGAGTCATTTGCATTTTACGTCCACGGAGGCTTATAGGAGGCGGGTCATCCAATTGGGTGAGGCGCCCGAACGAGTATTTAATGTGGGAGCTATTGGTGTGGAAAATATTAAACATATACCACTTTGGTCGAAACAACAATTGGAAGATTATCTTCAATTTTCATTAGGAGAAAGATCCTTTCTGGTAACGTTTCATCCTGTGACACTAGAGAGAGCTACTGCTGAGTTGCAGTTTACTAATCTATTAGCTGCCTTGGAAGAATATCCTGAGTATAAGATTATTTTTACTTATCCCAATTCAGATACGGATGGACGTATTATTATACAGATGATCCAAAGTTTTATGGAGAAAAATAAGGATCGTTCTATTGCAGTGCCTTCTTTGGGATTGGTACGTTATTTATCTGCTTTGCAATATGTGACAGCTGTTGTGGGAAATTCTTCCAGTGGTATTATCGAAGTCCCTAGTTTTGGGATTCCAACATTAGATATTGGAGATAGACAAAAAGGACGAATAGCTGCTCCAAGTGTGATACATTGTGGCCCTTCGAAAGAAGAAATAATTGAAGGTCTTGAAATAGTATGTTCAAATACAATAAGAATTGTTGCTCAGAGGAAGGAAAATCCTTATGAAAAACATGGAACTATCAGTCAAATTATAGAAATATTGAGAAAATATTCATTAGATTCATTAATTAAAAAGTCATTTTATAATTTATAGAAAGTGAAAGATTTTTCGAAATATCTGATTTCTTTAGATGCGACTATAAAGTCTGCTTTAGTTGCATTAAATAGACTCTCAAACGATGTCCTTGTCCTTTTAGTGGTGGATGGACAAAAACAATTGAAAGGGACAATAACAGATGGTGATATACGAAGACATTTAATAAAAGATGGAAATCTGTTAGATTCTGTTGAAATTGTTATGAATACAAACTTCCATTATCTGAATGATTTAAATGATGTGAAGAAAATTAAATCATTTAAGAAAAAAGGATTAAACTTGATCCCATTTCTAAATTCAACAGGAGAAATATTAGGCGTATTAAATTTAAAAAACAGAAGCTCTATTCTTCCAATTGATGCTGTTTTAATGGCTGGAGGGAAAGGAGAACGTTTACGCCCCTTGACAGAAAGAATACCAAAACCTCTTCTGCCAGTCGGAGATAAGGCTATTATTGATTACAATATTGATCGTCTAATTTCGTATGGAATAGATCATCTTTATGTGACTGTTAATTATTTAAAGGAACAAATTGAAGATCATTTTAGAGAAGAACGAAATGGGTCTAAAGTTATTTGTGTGAGAGAACCACAATTTTTAGGAACAATCGGTTCTATAAGGTTTATCGATACATTTGTAAATGATACAATACTTGTAATGAATTCAGACCTTTTTACTAACATTAATTATGAAGATTTCTATTTGCATTATAAACTACATGATGCAGATATGTCTATTGCTGCTGTACCATATGGTGTTTCGATCCCTTATGGTATTTTTGATTTAGATGGGAGAGATATAAAAGGTGTGAAAGAAAAACCTACTTACAATTATTATGCTAATGCTGGTATATATCTGATAAAAAGAAAGCTTTTAGAAATAATTCCTTTAAATACATTTTATAATGCTACTGATTTTATGGAGATGTTGATTCATAACCGAATGAAAGTGGTGCGTTTTCCCTTAACAGGTTATTGGATTGATATTGGGAAGCATGAAGATTATAAAAAAGCACAGGAATTAGTAAAGCATTTGTAATATGGATAAAAAAATATTAACAATTATTCCGGCAAGAGGAGGTAGTAAAGGTTTGCCTGGCAAAAATATAAAAGAACTTTGTGGAAAGCCATTGATATGTTATAGTATTGATGTTGCCAGGGAAATCTTGGATGATTGCGACATTTGTGTAAGTACAGATGATCTACAAATTATTCGAATTGTGGAAAGCTATGGACTAAAAGTGCCTTTTGTGAGGCCAGAAGCTCTGGCAACAGATTCAGCTAATACTTTTGATGTTATTAAACATGCATTAGAATACTATTTTGCTCAAGGAAAATTATACGATATAATATTACTACTTCAACCGACATCTCCTTTGCGGACTGCAGCTCAGGTAAAAGAAGCTCTTGAATTGTACGATAATGGAATAGATATGGTGGTCTCGGTTAAAGAATCTCATGCAGCTTCAGTTATTTGTCATGAGGATGAGGATGGATTTTTGCAATTGACATTAAATCGTGATGCTAAAAGAAGGCAAGATATATGTTCCTATTATGAATTTAATGGTGCAATTTATATAATAAATGTTCAATCAATCTTAAGAGGAAAAAATTTTTCTTTTCCAAAAAGAAAAAAGTATATTATGGATGAAATATCATCTGTAGACATTGATACTGAAGTAGATTTTAATTATGTGGAATCTATATTAAGTAAAAGAAAATGTTATAATTGTTGAGCTTTTATGATGAAATTGTCAAGTCGGCTTACACATAAGGTTTTATCTGTTCTAAAAAAGAAGCAAACAGCTGGAGTCTATATCTTTTCCGGCTTGTTTAAAACCTTTGTGCAAGCATTTTGTGGATTTGTTGTATTAAGGTGGTTAAAACCTGAAGATTTGGGTTTATGGCAAAGTTTTACAGTTTTTGTTGGATATATTCAAATTCTTACATTAGGGACAACAAGTGGTTTAGCAAGAGAACTTCCATTTCGAATGGGAAAAGGTGAAGAAGAGAAAGGCATTGATTTTCTAAAAACTACAGGTTATTTTACAACAACATTAAGTCTTGTTTTAATGTTTACAGTTGTTATGTGTTCTTTAGCATTGTATTTTACGGGACGTTTATCCCTTGATAATGCTCTGATGTTTTGTTTAGCCTTTTCAACGGGTGCATTAACTATACAGACTAATTTTTTAGGTGCTACTTATAGATCTTCCCGTTCTTTTAACACATTAAGTAAAATACAATTTTATAATACCTTTTTGTGTATAGCTTTACTTCCATTTGTGTACTTTTTTAAAATCTGGGGGTATGTAACTTACCAAGTATTATTATCTTTTTTTCTTTATTGGGGTTTTTACCAGTTTAGACCTTATAAAGTTAAATATCGTTTTAATAAAATACTAACAAAGGAACTTATCCAAGTAGGGTTTCCTATATACTTTTGGACTTATATATTAAATATGACGAGAAGTATTCCTCGTTTGATACTAGTTCTTTTCGGAAATTCTTTATTAGTAGGATTATATTCTCCTGCAGGAAGTATAAATGCTGCCATGTTGAATCTTCCTAATTACATAAATAAATATTTATACCCCAGAATGTCTTTTATGTTTGGAAAGACTGCTAGTGAAGAGATGGTTATAGAATATGTCCTAAAAGTAGCGAAAATTCTTTTTTTGGTAATGTTATTATGTGTCCTTATTATTGTATTTTCTATACCTCATCTCTTTGTCTTATATTTCCCAAAATATGAGGCAGGAAGTTTGGCTGCTCAGATATCGGTTTTCGCTGGGCTTTTTTATTGTATAAGCCAAATGTTTGCTAATACATTATTTGTTATTAAAAAAACGAAGTTTTTTAAGTATTTAATATTGTTTAAATGTTTTCTCATTTTGTTTTTTTGTTTCATATTGTCTTTTTTTGTAGAAAACTTATTAATAGTCATATCTATTGGTTCTGTTTGTACTGAATTTATTAATTGTTTTGTATTTTACATAGTTCTCAAAAAGAGTGTTGTTCATGGCAGAAACTACTGATTCTTATAATAATAAAAGGTATTTATTTCTTGTCAGTACTCCAATCCAGTACATAAATGCCTTAGAGTACATACATATTAATGGAATATTATTCCAAAACTGTAAGTTGCTCATTTTGTCTCACTCAAAAAGGACAGTTGATCAAATTATGTGTTTGGATGATATAGAAAAATGGTTGTCAGTGAAGACGCCAATGTTTGGTTCTCTGCCAGTTATTTTGAAAATGATTAGAACACTTTTTTTTATGAAATTAAGGAGTAATGAAATCCCGGTTGTAGGAAACTGTAATAATATTTGGAACATATACTTACTTCAAAAATATAAAAGATCTAATATTTCCAATAAAGGGATTGTCTTAGATGATGGGACAGCTACTGTTTTAACCTTATATTTGAGAAGTAAAGATGATTTTTCAGTAAATATATCGCAGGATAATTTGATTAATAAAATATTGATATTTATTACAAGTTTAGAATTAATTTGCCCTGATGGATTGATTTTTTTTACAATTTTAAAAGGATTAAAGGGCTCAAGTAGGGATATTGTACAAATTCATGATTATTCTTATTTTAAATCAATTTATAGGTTGAAAAAGAAAATAATAAAAAATGAATTATGGTTTATAGGAGCACCTTATGTACAATTAGGTCTCATTGAGGAAAAAGTTTATAAGGATATTATTTTCAAAACTAGAAAAAGAGCAAACGATTTAGGTCTGTCTTTTAAATATATTCATCACAGATCAGAATCTTCGCTTCCTTCATATATTAATAAAGAAGAAACAATTTATAATGAAATGCCAATCGAAATATATTTGGCTAAACAAGAAGAGGAACCGGCGATTATATCGTCCATCTATTCTTCTGCACTTTTTACATTGCCTTATTTTTCAATTTCTATCAAATATATTTCATATGATATTCGAGGTAAATTTTTAAATAATAATAAGAATTTCACAAGGGATATGGACGAAATATATAAATATATTGGTTCTTCAAAACATATTTCGTTGGAAAAGATATAATTTTGATTGTTTATGGTAATGTTTTATCTTACAAAAAATGATATTGTTCAATCAAATGCAGAGATGCATTTTGATTATACAATTGTTGAAAAATTTGTAATAAAAAATTGGTATTTGACTCTTTTCTTTAAAGATCAGATTGCCTACAAGAGACATTTCTGTCAAAAAAATGAGTTGAAAGTTTTTTTAATCGGTACAGTTTTATATAATACACAGGGGAATCCATTAGAATCAATTTTGATTGACTTTTGGAATAATAAGTTAGATTTAAACTCTCTCAAAGGAAATTATTGTTTAATTTTTTGGAATGATGAGGATATTTATATTGTTTTGGATAAGTTGGGAGTTCAACAAGTTTTCTATAACGAGAAGACGCAAGGATACTCTTCTTCTTTCTTATTTCTATTGAGAAATTCTCCGTATAAATTTTCTATCAACAAAGAAGCGTTTCAAGAAAAATTAGCAACAGGTTTTATTTTAGGATCAGATACTCTTATTTCTGAAATTCGAAGAGTCTTGCCACGAGAATCAAGTAATTATAATGATAATAACTTAAAATGGATGGCACATGAGTATATACCTGTAAAATTATTATCTTTTCATAATGAGGGTAGAAAGAAAAGTATAGACTCTCAAATAAATGTATTGAGTTCATATTTTCAATTAGTGGAAAATAACTTTTATGGATGCACCGGAGATCTTGGATTGTCAGGAGGATTTGACTGTAGGCTGATATTAGCTCTGTCAGAGAAATACTTGTCAAAAAAACTTCATTTACATTCACACAATACTATAAATGTTCATGAAGAACAAATCAAAATTGCAAATGAATTAGCTCGTCATTATGGAACGGCTCTTGATTTAGTTCCTACATTAAATCTGGAAAAATATAATGATGATGATTTAGAGAAAATTCTTCAAGATAGTTTTTTATTTTTTGATGGAATAACAGCTAGGCATTTAGGTGCTTTTAGTGAAACCTACACGTCCACTTATAAAAGAAAATCAATGAATAATGCTGATTTTAGTTTAAATGGATTAGGTGGAGAAATATTTAGAGATTCATATTTTACGGGAAAAAGAATGATGAATTGGAAGCAATGGATAAATAGATATATATTCATGCCTTTTTCTCAAGAAGCAGTTGGAAATTCAAAAACTCTCAAAATAACAGAAGATTACATACGTTATAAATTGGAAAGTCTGTTGGATTTAAATTATGATAAGATGGATATTTTTTCTACACATGCATATTATGGATTAATAAAAATGCCACAATGTAATGGTGCTGTGTCGAGTGCATACAATAAAGTATCTCCATTTCTATTCCCATTTATTGAATATGATAATACTATAGAGGCTTTGAAAGCGATTCCTTATTTTGGCATTGGAGGTCAATACCAAGCAGCTTTAATTTCTGAAATATCTCCTAAATTAGCACAAGTCCGTAGTAATTATGGGTTTAGTTTTGATAAAGTAAATGTTAAATATCTTGTATGGAGTAAATTAAAATCAATAGGAAGTATTGATAAAAGAAATAAAATGGTTGTCAAAAAGCTATTAAAAAAAGAAAATAGTATTTCTCATATAAATACAGTAAATTATATTTCCAATAGTAAGTTACTTTCTGAAGCTAAAGAGATTTTAATGAGTTTATCTCCAATGACAAATTACAATATAGTGCTACTTGAAAACACGCAAAAAAGATATATATTGCAGCTATCTTATACATTAAAAGAATTATTAAAATATACAAGATGAAAAGTATTCAGGTTTATAAAATATTAAAGAAAATCACTCCTCGTTTCTTTGCAAAAATATTCAGAAATGTTGTTTATCTTCCTGAATATGATGAATTGTCCATGAAAGCAACAAATCCATATATTGAAGATTCGGATGTGTATGTTTATGATAATTCTCCAATAAAAGTAGGAATTATTTATGGTAGGATGCAATATCATAAATATTGGATAGCCGCATGCAGACATTTTTCTATTTCTTATCAAATAATATATTTAGAAAGAAATGATTGGTTGGAGCAAGTTCAAAGCTCAGGCTGTTCTGTTTATGTTGTTTGGCCAGACATCTCTACGTTAGAAACCAAACAAATGTTTGATGAACGATTGCGAATTATGGAGCAAGAATTGAAAGTTGATATATATCCTAGCATAAAGGAAATTTGGCTGTATGAAAATAAGAGAGTACAGTATTATTGGCTAAAATCAAATCATTTTCCTGTTATTAATACTCATGTCTTTTATAACTGCAAAGAGGCAGTTAATTATCTTAAAAATGCTAATTATCCCGTTGTCTTAAAAAGCAATTTAGGAGCTTCTGCAAGTGGCGTTTATATTGTGGAAGATAGAAGAAAAGCAATCAAAATGGTTAAGAAATTCATTCACTTCGGATTTAAATTAAAACGAAAAAGCGCTAATAAAAAGCAGAAGGGTAGCGTTTATATACAAGATTATTTGACAGATCTAAAAGAATGGAGAATGGTTCGCATCGGAGATTCTTTTTTTGGTCATGGCAAAGATATGAAAGGACAATTTCATAGCGGATCTGGCAGTGCTAATTGGAATATGCCTCCCCAAAAAGCTTTTGAATTATTAAAAGAAATAACAGAAGTTGGAGGTTTTTCTTCAATGGATGTTGATATATTTGAAGATAAAAATGGAGATTTATTTGTCAATGAACTGCAAACAGTTTTTGGTAATAGTATAGCAAAAGAGCAAATGAAAATAGATGGTGTTGCAGGTAGGTATATATTAGAAGATAATAACTGGGTTTTTGAAAAAGGAAGTTTTTGTGAAAATCATTTATGTAATCTTCGATTACAATATATATTAGAAAGGAAGACTTGTGAAAAATGAAAAGTTTTATTAACTTGATGTTAATGAAGACCTTTTACAACTTATGATATGATGAAAAATAAATTATATAATCTTTATTTATACCTAAAAAAAGATTTTATTTTAAAAATTGCTTTGTTTATATTCATTGTAGTAGTTTTTGTATTTAATGAATCAGGTTATATGCCTGTTGCTACATTGGTTTTATTTGGTATCTTCTTTATAAGGCACTCTAATTGCATAACAAAGTTTAAGCTCCCTACCGAACTGAAACTTCTTAATGTCTGGATAATTTGGGCTTTAGTTACAGGTTTATTTGTCTCTGTCAATACAGACATGTTTCTGAAAAGTTTCTTTTCTGTTTTTTTCTTAGTTTTAACTGTAAATATGTTATTTTTTATATTGTCTTATGATATAAAAAATTTAATAGTGATAATATTTGCAATTTTTTTGTGTGGATTAATACAGATTGTAGCAATTAGATATGGTTTTCAATCAGAAGAGGTTCTGGAGGGGGAGCGGGAGTATGGATTAGCCGGAAATCCTAATTCTTTTGGTTTAAAATTAGTTTATTCCAGTATTGCCATTTGTTTGTTTTTGGGAAAAGATAAGTTTAAATTAAATCTGAAACTAATAATTTCTGTTTTTCTTTATTTCCTATTTATGGAGGGTATATTCGCTTCCGGATCCCGTAAATCTGCATTATCCCTTTTGCTTTTTACAATTGGTTTTATTGGGATTTATTATGTAAACAAGAGGAATGTAGTAAAAATATCTAATATATTATTATTGGTATTAGTTTTATTTTTAATTTCTCAATTATTTCTACCATATATAATAGAAGGTACAATGTTGCAAACCCGATTTCAAATGTTAGAGGAAGCAGGAGGAATTGCCGGTGATATTCGTTATCAAATGTATAAGTTCGGTATGGACCTTTTTGCTCAACATCCCATTTTTGGAGTGGGCTTAAATAATTATAGGATGTACTTTTATACACATCAATATTCTCATTCAGATTATATTGAATCTTTAACTAATACAGGATTGATAGGTTTTATCTTGTATCAATCATTTTTTGTAATTATTTTTTATAAAGCCTGTGTTTTAATAAAGAAAGTTAGATTCAAAACAATTAGGTTTTATATATTAATGTCTGCCTTAATTGTTATTATTATAAAGTTTATTGCTTTTGGAATTATATTGTATTTTTCTCCACAACCCATTATAATAATGGCATGTATAATGAGTTATCTTAGTTACATAGAAAAAAAATATAAAATGAATCAACTTAATGAATAGAATTAAAGTATTATTTCTTACTAATGCTTTCCCCGATTACGATAATAAAAATAGAGGGGTTTTTAATTTGAGATCAGCAATATTGTTATCTCAACATGTTGAATTATTCATAATTAATTTGAGAGCATGGTATCCTGGTCGTCCAATTAAGTATAAATATGAAATTGAAGGTTTGACTGTAAATGTATTTTCATTTCCATTATTATTTATTAGTAAGAAAAAAATATTTGCGCTACAATTATTTATATATAAAAGGATTTTTTACAGACAATGGAAAAAGTACCTGACTGATATTTCTGTTGTTCATTCTGTTGGTGCTGGTTTTTCTGGTATTGTAGGTAGTTATATTGCTAAAAAAAAGAAAATAAAACATATTTCTCAATGTATAGGTACAGATATTAATGTTACTATTCCTGCGATTAAATCTTGTATCGGAATAAAGAATTGGGAAAAGAATGTGAATGTTTTTGCATGTAATAGTAATAAATTAAATGAAAAAATAAAGTTTTTATATCCTGAAAATGAAGCGATAACAATATATAGAGGAGTAGATTTGGGAAAGTTTATTCCAAATGGGACAAGGCAAACGGATTCTATTTGTTTTACTTTTCTCGGAGGGTTAGCTTTTAGACCTGAATTTGGGAAAGGAAGGGATTATAAAGGAGGAATAACTCTTCTTAAAGCTTGGTTAATATTTTGGAAAGGATTAAGCCCTGAATTAGCTAATAAAGTTAAACTTAATTTTGGAGGACCTGATGTTAATAAAAGGCTGGTTGAAGAAATTATTGGAGATGAACCTATAAATTACAATATTGATGTTATAGGCGTAGTTCCTAAAGATTCAGTTGTTGATCTATATCAAAAAACAAATGTTGTGATCATTCCAA
>JAVBMM010000125.1:0-7166 GCA_031552425.1 Bacteroidales bacterium
GGATGGTATTTTTCGTTAAAATCATGATATGGAACAGGGCAATGCCATGTATTCCAATCTAATGTAGAAGGAATAGGTTGCGCTTCAGGTAATTTATAAATATTAGTATCCCAACCATGCCAACGGCGAGCCGAGTTCATGTGTGCGGTAATTTCAGTTACATCTTTAATAATACCGGCATCTACCCAAGCTTTAAATTGGAAATAATTGGCTTCTGAGTGTCCTTGGTTACCTACTTGAGTTACTACTTTCGGATGTCTCAAAGCAGCTTGTATCATCAACTCTGCTTCATAGAAAGTCCTTGACATCGGTTTTTCCACATATACGTGTTTTCCGAGTGACATGGCCAACATGCTTATCGGGAAATGGCTATGGTCAGGAGTAGCTATTGATACGGCTTCGATTTCATTTCCGATCTTGTCAAACATTTCCCTGAAATCTTTGAATCTTTTGGCATTAGGAAATTTATCCAACATGGCTTGTGTATGTTTTGCTCCTAAATCGACATCACACAAAGCTACAACATTTGCTAATCCGGATTTATCGAATTGCTTGATAATTTCGGCACCTCTGTTACCAATACCGATACATGCTAAATTGACTTTTTGATTTGCACCTGCTACTCTTTTCTGACTTGCAGCGCTAATGGCATCAACGGCCCCTATAGTAAGGCCTGCAGCAGTTAAACCTGTTGCTTTAATAAATTTTCTTCGTGTTATCATGATATTTTTATTAAATAATTATTGACAAAGACGCAAATTTACTAAAAAAGTTCATATAATGAAGATTTTTAAGAATAAAATAATACCTGTCAAATACAAAATACAGCATAAAGCGGTACAGATTTTATTCCATTTTCAAATCTGAAATTTTTCTTGGATATGCGGATGCCATAATATGCCTCCGAATACTCACATTAATTATTTTCTTTTGAAAGTTTTTGTATTTGTACGTTCCCAAGTAATGATTGAAGTTGAGCAATAGCTACTTGGTTCAATTGGATGAGCCGTTCACTTTGAGGTATATTCTATGTACCGCCACTGTACCGTCCCGGCTTAGAAATGACACCTATGGCGTTTGTTTTTTCAATCCATTGTTTAGATGAAAGGACAAATCCATTACTCCCACTTTCATTTTTAATGTTACTGAATTCAGTAACATTAAAACAAGGATTGTTAATCCTTTCCCAAATTCCTAAGTATTCAATAGTGTAACGGGTGCTTAACCAATGAGAAATTACAAGTCCCGTTGCTTTTGCATTTTTGTATCTTGCCATATCGGTCAACGAAATGTAATCTCCTTCTTTGCCGGAAAATAAAATAATCTCGGTTCCTTGAACTGAAATAGTTTCTTTTTTATTCATTGTTTTTTGATTTTGGTTTCTGCAAAGTTACATTATCCCTTATTATTGAGCAATAAAATTCTCTTTTTACTTATAAAACATTGTTTCCTAATTCTTCTTTTTTCTTGATAAAAAAGAAGCCAAAAATCAAAGCTGACGCTTTGAGAACTATTCCTTTTTTGCAGCCCCAAAAAAGGAATCAAAAAAAAGGCTTTGTCGAAAAGAACTTACTCAATCGCCTTCGGCTCTTTCGCTTCGGGCAGCTTTTCGACGACAAGGTGTTATTTATTAAAGCTCACTATGTTCGCTGTTACTAGCTACCCAATGTCTCACTCAATCGCACTTTTCGTTTAACGCCTTCACTACATATTTTTCTTCACGCCATTTGCCCGAGACCGGAAATCTGATCCTTGACTAGGTAATTAAACGCAAAAGACTAAATGGTCCCTATAACAATTTTTCTATCATTTTTTGCATTTCTTCATTTCCGGGATAGCTTGTAAATTTATGATGTAGTTTTCCCTTTACATCGAAAATCACATAAGACGGAATACCTTCAAAATCAAATGATCCCATCAAATGTTCACATTCATCATCATTCAAATAATAATGTTCTCCTCCTATTCCTTTGATTTTTTCTTCCCATAGGTTTTTCGGAGAAGAACCGTCTGTTATATATACAAAAACAACATTTTTACCTTTCAATTCACTTTTGACCGTTCTGTATTCTTTCATAGCATTCAGACAAGGTCCACACCAGGTTGCCCAAAAATCCACTACAATCACTTTTCCCTGGTATTTGGAAATAATGGCATTCATCAATTTTTCTTTGGATACCGCAGGTGTTTCATTCACAACAAGCGGATCTTTATTTGCATCCAATTTAATTATTTCGTCATTTCTTCTCAAAAGGATTTTGGCAATTTCTCCTTTTTTACCTTTAAAATAATTGTTGATATTCTCTTTTTGTTTGTCAGACAAAGGTTTCAATTCATTGTTAAATTGACGGGCATAACTGTTAGATGCTAACAAGTCATAGAATAGTCCTTCATTGAATCCTACTAATTCAGACATAATTGATTTTACACCGGAAAGCCAGGTTTCGATGGGTGTTTCACCAATGGGCGATATTTGTAAGGTTTCATTTTCAAGGATAGACTGCAAAACCTTATTATAATCTGCTGTCTGCAGGTTAATAGGATTATCCAAATCAAAATACCGGAGAAATGCATAATACGATTTTCCCGGTTCTTCCGGTACGAAATCATTTGGATCGTTTTCTCTTCCTTGCCCACTCATTTCATTTGAGTGTAACATTTTTACAGTCCCTTTGTAATCCATCGGAACTACAAGTAATCGATTAAATTTATATTCTATAATGGCAAGTTCTTTCCCTTTTGCTGAAAGTGTTGGATTGTTTTTTATCAGAGGCAATGTTTGCTCTATCCTTTCTATATAATTTTGAGCAAAACTGTCCGGCGATAAGCAGTAATCAAGAGGAGGAAGCTTTGCCCGATAATTGTACGTTTCTTCATATAAAACACGGAAATAATTTACTACATCGCTGCCTGTCAAACCTAATTTATCGGAAATAATCACATTGGATATCCCTGTGTCAGTCAGTGTTATTTCTAAATGAGTTTTTTCATTTGGAGTCAGTCCAATGATACCCCAAAAATCTCCCACTCTCAATCCTGCCAATGTTTGACATTCGACAGGAATTTCCATTTCAAAACTCCCATCCTGATTTACTTGTCCGGTAACTGCTATTCCTTCTCCTACTATGGGATGTGTCGTATTGATCTCTATGTCCGGAAATGTATTATTTTCCTTCGAAGCAGAGTAAATAATCTTACCGGATACTTTGGCAATACCCGGTTTTATTCCCTGAGTATATGTTTCTTCTTGCTTTTGCCGGGTACATGCAAAAGTAGCCAGCAGTACCATAAATACAAACAAAATTCTTGCGGTTGGAAATGTTAGTCTATTCATGAGAAACGTTATGTATTATTTGTAATTTAATATTTTATCCATTTCAGCTAATTCTTTTTCACCAAGATACTGCCATCTTGCAACAATTTTTCCTTGTTTGTCTATCAGAATAAAATAAGGTATTCCGCTTTCTACATTATACAGAATACATATATCATCTTTATTAAAAACAGAATTAGTTTCATGCTGAATATTCAATATTTGGGACCATGTATCCAATTTATATTTATCTATTGCATCACGCCATTTAATTGTATCGTCATCTAAAGATATACTGATAATTGCAAATTCTTTTTTACTGTATTTATTGTGCAAACTTTTTATTTTAGGAATTTCTTTTATACAAGGTACACACCAACTTGCCCAAAAATCCAATAAAACAAAACTATTATCCTTGAAATCGGACAACCTGATTGTTTTTCCATAGAAGTCTTTTCTTGTAAAATCAGGAGCAATGGTTCCAACTGAAGTATCTTTTATACTTTCTTGGTATTCGATCTGCTTAGAGAGAAATTTTCCCATTAAACTGTTTTTCGATTGTTCCGGCAGATTGTTATAAATGAGTTTAACTGTATCCACGGGAATAAATTCCGATTTGGTGATCAGATACAATAAATCAGGGGCTATTTGGTAAGTATTATGTTTCGAAATGAAATCAAGACTTGTTTTAAGTATCTTCTGTTTAAATTGATAAAGAATGGTAATCAGACTATCCCTGATAGAAGGATTATTATCGTATAATCTTATCTGTGTAATTAAACTATCGATAGATTCCCGATTCTTTTGAGAAATTTTTTCATAGGGTTCCAATTCTTTTCTTAATTCAATATTTTCTTTTTCAACTTTTGTCCCTGATAATTTATATGCGTATGGTTGTTTTTTATTGATTTGTATTTTCATTATGGTTGGTTCCAAATAAATTCGGGCAGAATACACAACATTTGGATCATCGAAACATAATTCAGCAGCAGTTAATCCATCAATATTACCTTGAAATAAGAAATTTCCGTTTATTATTTTTGTAGTATCAACCATTTCATACCATTCCCCATTTTTTAATGAATGATAATATAATATGATATTTTCGGAATCCTTTGCTCCTTCTACAGAACCTTCCAGTATGAATAAATTGGAAGGAACACTATTACACCCGGCCAAACCAAGTATAATACATATATACATTAATGCTCTCATATAAATACATTTTTAAATCTATAGCGCCCTAACTTTATACTGATAGTAATCAATATTATTGATAACAATTCTTTATTTGGAAATTTGTTATATAATACCACATCAGTCTATCTTTAATTTAATGATTTACTTACCAGAACTACAAAGAAGATTTTAAAAATTCACCCAACGCTTCCATGGAAATATTTTTATCGATTATTTTACCTGTGCTATCTATTAAAAAATTAGTAGGGAAAGCATTAATGGAAAATCTTTTGGACTCTGTTCCATCCTTGTCCCAATATTGTTTCCAAACAAGTTTTTCCTTAACGATTATATCTTCCCATTCCTTTTTATATTTTATCTGATCTACAGATATACCAACTATTTCAAATCCACTACCACTGTATTGTTGGTACAAATTTTTCAGACTTCCGAACTGCTTCCGGCAGGGACTACATGCACTGTACCAAAAATCGACTAAAGTAAATTTATTTTTGAAAAAAATTTGGGATGAAAAATTTTCATTACTTGTATTCTGGCAATTAAAAAGCGGAAATATTTGACCTACAGAAAGTTGTTTGCCATTTTGTAGTTTGCCATTTAAAATTTTGCCGGCATATCCATTTCTCAGTGTTTCCGAAAAGGCATTATAAATAGAATCAAATATGGGCTCATAACCCCAACCCATCAACTTGGCAAGAGTCCAAAATGCAATTTTTGAGTTTGGATTCTTTTCTGTATATTTTAATAATGTACTATCACCCGCATTATATAAAGCTTTCTGCTCTTTACGCAACATCATCCCTATTGAATCAGGTAAGTTACCCTTATAGAGTCCATACAAACTATTGCTTTTTTGATAAAATGATTCCCTTCTAGCATCTATCTCTTTATAAAAAGCAATGTGGCTTGGATATTCCTCCAGCATGGTCTTGTTTTTAACCATAGGCACTTTTCGCGACGAATCGATACTTATAGAAATAGTCTGCAGACCTTTATCAATAACAAAATCCGATGATAGGTAAACGTCATCGATGGTTATAAACACTCCTTGTGATTCCGGAATGTATCCGGACATAGAGAATTTCTTGTTTTTAATTTCTGCTGTTATTTTGTCTATCCCGCCAGGTATGTAATCCGGGTAGAAGTGGAGGTTTATTTTGCCCGAATCGACATTGACAGTACCCTCTATTTCGAAATTGGAATTCTGTCCATTTATCCCGCAAGAACTAATCAGGCAACAAAACGGGAGAAGAAATAATAGACTCCTTTTTTTCATTTTTGAAATATTAAAGTTTTTAATTAGTTAAAAAGCCTGATAAAAGGGGCTGTCCAAAAAGTCGGATAGCCCCATAAGTTTTACTATTGGACGCACGCACAAATATTGGAGCCATTAAGTTTAATAGCTTTACATTTACCTATATGGCCATTAGATAAGTTACATGACGCATTACAAATCGAATGCGCCTTACAATCACTTCCTGCTGAATACCCACCGAGGACCATCATCATTTTATTTGAGTACCAATTTATTAAAAGAAACATAAATTAAGTAAGCCATTTAGCGCAAGTGTGTCGAATGGATGGATTTAGCATGTCGAATGGTCAAAATAGACTTCCTCCGGTCTCCGTAAGGATCGCCTCGCTCCTTGTGAGGCTTGCTTTGCAAGCTGTTAACGGTGAACAGAGAATTTAAAATTAATAATTGGCTATGGCCGATCTTCGATTCGAAGAGTCGACGGAGTCAATTAGAAATGAAAAGCTAGGAAGTAAGGAGTTAGAAGTGGGAAGTAAGTGTCATGTGTCTTAGCAAGTGCTTGTCCTTTTAAGTCTGTCCATTCTTTCTTCATAACTGCGGATATATATTCGTTTTAGCCTGTCATCCAAAAAAGAACGCTCAGTTAACTCGTAAACCAATGGTTGGGAGGCAAGGAAATCTTTCATTATTTTTTGTATTTGAATGACGGGAACAGTAATCATTTTACCGAAAGTGATGAAATCATCCTGACAAGGATATCCTTTTTGCAGGTAGATTTCCGAATAACATTCTTTGCAAAATAACCCACCTTCCAAAGCAAAATCTTCATCCTGAATATGCAAGGAACTGTTCAGCAAATCATAAGCAGGACTTAGCATGTAATCACCGTTTTCGGACTGTTGCAACGAAAAATTTTTCAGATGTGCATCGCCGTTACCGAACAGGTAGTTGAATAGTACTAAACGGAAAAATTTACTCACTTCAATTTGCCAAGCTGCTACATACTTTGGGAACAACAAGCCCATATCCGTGTAACTTCCGGTATACTTGAAATGCTTCCCATGCGTTTCATTTGTTTTTTGTGACAATGAAGCAAAATCTTCCTGTTTGATTTTTAATCCATCTGTATTGATATCAAAACGTTTGGTAATGTATGCGGGTTCGCCATCCTGAAAAAACAGCAAAGCATTTTCTGCTGTTGCAATGCCATACACCTGCCGGGCTATTTGCATGGTCAAATGTTCGTTGGCAGGCATAAAATTCCGATACTTCAACCGTTTGTCGTCCGGCGCAGGTTTGATGATGTAGCGACCTTGAACACCTTCCGGTGTAAGAATAACTTTCCCTTTTTCAACAATGGCAGACAATTTTTCCTGAACACCCGATATGGATATGCGT
>JAVBMM010000118.1:0-13177 GCA_031552425.1 Bacteroidales bacterium
ATATGGAAGCATGGGCCAGTACTAATTCACCGGCTTTGCCTGACGGCTATGTTCTCAAAAGTGCTGCTGATGCCGTATTTTCTAAAGTTTCCGGTCGTGATGAATCTACCAATGCACTCCGAATTCAAAAACTTTACACGACAAGCAATGCTTCGGATCGAATTTTCTCTCCCTATGTGACAACTACATCTTTAGATCCGGCCAAAACATACCGTTTATCTCTTTGGGTAAAAGGAACAGGTAGAATTCAATACATGTATGTGTTAGCAAGTCAAAGTTCTATTAATGGAATCAGGCAAGATTTAACGACTTCTACTACCGGTATTAATTTTGACTATGAAGATTGGACTGAAATTTCATATACCTTTAAACCGAATCAATCCGGATATAAGAATATTATGTTCACCGTTTGTGGACATTCAGCCGAAGAAACATCAGATGCTTATATAGATGACATCTCTATTCAAGAATATATTCCTAATGATGTCCCTGCATCGGGAGAAAACCTAATCCCCAATGGTAATTTTGATATTTGGCCCGATGGAGAAACGTTCCCTACTTGTTTCGGATCAACCAATACGGGGTGGATATCACGAGTTGAAGGACGTGGTGGCACCGGATATGCTGCTAAGCTCTACCAGCCGTCTACCAACGACTCTTTCCACAGACGAATCATGGCAAATAAAATTACTTTACAACCGGGAAAATATAATTTTGTTGCATGGGTTAAAGGTGTAGGCACCATCCGCTGGATAAAAGTAAATACAACAGAAAGCATAACCGGTACCGGAGCGGATCTCGGAACAAATATTTTAAGTGTCAAAACAGATATCAATGCCAATGATTGGCAAAAAATAAGCCTGTCTTTTGTTATATCAGAAACAAACGATTACTACATAAGTTTTGACTTCTTTAAAACGACAGACGATACTAAACCCTTTCTGTTGGATGATTTATCACTTGAGCTTATTCTTCCGGGAATATCAGGATTAGTTCTATTTCCCAATTCATATTCCGGGCTGAACCCGGGGAAACAGCTTATCACATTTGGTATGAGTGGTAAAGGGTCTATTAATGAAATTGGCTTTGTTAATGCTGCTGGAACCGGTGTTGCATCCGATACCATAGTAGCTGTAAGCAATCTTGTCGGGGGAGAAGTAGAAGTAGCATCAAACACTAATTACAGGGCTGTGTTTACTATTCCGGAAGGAAATACATGGACGACAGGAAAAGTATATATCAAACTGACATCCGAAAAATCGACCATCCCGGCGGAAGATGCCTTTATATTTAAAAATATGAACGTAGGTAAATTTATAGTCCCCAAACCGATAGCTGTTTATTTGAAAAATTTGCCTGCGCAACGTATAGGAACTGATTCAGATACAGACATTATTCAATCACTGAAAGATGATGGATTTTATGTCCTGGAACTTGATTGTAATACATATCCCACTACTTCTCCTGATTTGGAAAAACGATTGATCGAATTCCATCTGGCGTTGCCTACTTACTTACCAACAATTCTTCCGGCAGGCGAAGCCGTAGACTATGAAACTACCATGTATGTTCCTGAAGGTTATCGCGTAGCCAAAAACGTATACGTATGGAACATAAAAGACTATGGAGCAACAAATGTATTAAATTACGTTTTTGACACCTATAACAATGAAATAGTGACTAAATATAGGATACCAAAAGTAACTTCTATCGATGACATGAAAGACCGTAATGGACAGCCTCTCAGCTACGACTTACGTATGGATGTTATCTACCCGTCGGGTACTCCTGCCCAAAAAGTACCGTTATTGTTAAACTTTTCATCCAATACCCCTCGTTTCTACCCATTCGCCCCTACCGATGAAGTGACTGCCCATCGCACTATTTTTCCATTAGGGTTCCTTACATCGGGTTATGCGTTTATCAATCTTGACCATTGCTTCAATCCTCTTGCAAGAAAAGAGCACTACGCACACTTCGATCGTTATTCACTCGATAATTATAATGGAGTAGCTTATTATACCTCTGCCCTTCGTTTTATCCATTCGGCAAAAGATACTTACAATCTGAACGGAAAAATAGGTACAATGGGTATATCTAAAGCTGCTTACGGTTCTATGATAGCAGGTAATGGAAACAACAATCAGATGCCCGAAGTTTCGACAACATACGGAAGTCCAAATCCGGTACAACCTTATCAGGGTTACCCAAGTACGGCAACAGTTTGCTACACAGCAGCAGGAGCAGGCGTAAGCCGCCTTCCAAATTATCTAAGTGATGCTACCGTTCCTACCATCATATCAATGGGAAAACTGGACAAATACACTTCTTATTGGGATGGTTTACCAGGCGTGACCCAAAAATTGAATGCAGCGAACAATATAAACTTGATTTTGTGGATGGAAGAACTTGGGCATACATACCCTGTAACCGGAATAGACAATACAACGGGTATTGAACGTTATGTATTGTGCAAAACATTCTTCGACAGATTCCTAAAACCGGAAGGACATGTAAATCCTGAAGTATATTATATACTTCCAAAAGAAGGAAGTACTGATGTTAAAACAGATGGGACTTTCCGCACATTGTTGCCGGATAATATTTTGCCATCTGATATGATGGGACTTTCTACTTCCGATTCTATTACTGTACGCTTCCTATCATCCATGAAAACTACCAATATTTCAGATTATTTAAAAGTAACTGAACAACCATCAGGAGAAATAGTTAATGGAACATGGGTAGCATCATTGAAAAATACTCGTTTCAAATTTGTTCCTGATCAACCAATGGAAGCTACAACATACAAAATAGAAGTTCTTTTTGGAGCTGAAGATGTTGATGGAAATAAATTGCAAACAGGCACCGAACGTATATTCAAAACGTCAACAGGATCATCAATAGATAGAAAATCCAAAAGAACTTTTCAAATATACCCAAATCCTGTAAAAGATAAATTATATTTCACCTCGGATGCCATTATTTCTGACATGACAATATATGATGTGAATGGTAAAATTGCTCTTGCAGTAAAAAATCCAAACAAATTTATCAACACCTCTACTCTAAGTAAAGGCGTCTACATCTTAGATATAAAAACGACAGAAGGTTCTGAAAAATATAAAATAATAAAGGAATAAACAGAGACACAATATTTGAATTTTTGAAATAAATACAAACAATCTCATCATGTTTGTTTAAAAAAAGAAAAATCGGGGAAATTTCCGATTTTTCTTTTTTTTGCAAATAAATTGTTCGCAATAAATTCAACCCGAAACACTTACATCAAATCCAGCTTTTCGTATTTTCTCAGCGATTATGTTCAATTCTTCCAATGGTACTTTTTCTAATTGTTTAGCAGGTGTTTCACGATCTATAGTGTATATCATTATTTGTTTAGGATGTACTTCTTTATAAATATCAATTAAATCATTAACTTCTTCTTCGCTGGTATTATCTACAGATTTTCCATTATATAAGCCTCTTAAAAACATAGTTTGTATGATCAAATTTCCATTGAAACGCTTCATGCAATCAACAAGTTCTTTCACATTAAAAGAAGGAGAATTAGGTTGATCAATCAACTGTATCTTATCATCAAAAGGAGAATCCAATTTCAATATATTATTTTCTATTTTGTTCAATGCTTTAAAAACATCTTCTTTACAAATCATAGAAGCATTAGATAAAACACTAATTTTGGCCACAGGAAAATATTTATTTCTCAACTCAATAGTGTCATCAATAATATTAGCAAAATCAGGATGAACAGTCGGTTCACCATTACCAGAAAAAGTTATTACATCGGGATTTTCGGACATAGATTGCAATTTTTTTTCCAAAGCAATTTTCACTTCTTCTCGAGTAGGAATACAAACTACAGTTCTTCTGTCTGCATTAAAACCACATTCACAATAAATACAATCAAAAGTACATATTTTACCTGCTGTTGGAAGTAAATTTACTCCAAGTGAAATACCCAGCCTACGACTATGTATAGGGCCAAAAACTATTTCATTAAATAAAATCGTAGCCATCTTGATTATAAACCTAATTTTTCAGAAATTTCCAACATTTTATGTATAGGTTTTACCGCTTTTTCACGCAGCTTCTCATCTATAAATATTTCCGGAACTTCATATTTTAAACAATTATACAATTTCTTCATTGTATTCAAACGCATAAAATTACACTCATTACAAGCACAAGTACTATCATTCGGAGGAGCTGCAATAAATATCTTCTCCGGATTTTTTTTCCGCATTTCATGCAAAATACCTGATTCTGTAGCAACAATAAATCTTTTATTATTAGATTCAGTAGCAAACTTCAATAATGAAGCAGTAGAACCAATATGATCTGCTAATTTTAATATGATTGTTTTACATTCAGGATGAGCTAATACTAAAGCATCCGGATATTCTTTTTTTAGTGCAATAATTTTTTCCAATGAAAATTGTTCATGAACATGACAAGCTCCATTCCATAAAACCATATTTCTTCCTGTAACACTATTGATATAATTACCCAAATTCCTGTCAGGTCCAAAAATTATCGGTGTATCTTTTGGAAAACTTTCAACAATTTGTTTTGCATTGGTAGAAGTAACTACCACATCAGTCAGAGCTTTAACCGCAGCTGTAGTATTTACATAGGAAATAACAACATAACCGGGATGTGCTTTTACAAACTTTTCAAATTCATTAGCAGGACAACTATCTGCCAATGAACAACCCGCATTTAAATCAGGTACTAATACTTTTTTTTCAGGACAAAGAATTTTAGCTGTTTCTCCCATAAAGTGAACACCACAAAGCACTATTATATCAGCTTTAGTTTTTGAAGCCCATTGAGCCAATGCCAAGCTATCTCCGACAAAATCTGCTATATCTTGTATCTCTCCCATTTGATAATAATGAGCGAGAATAACAGCATTTTTTTCTTTTTTCAAAGTCTGTATCGCCTCTTTTATATTAATACCTTTAGGAATGGGAAAATCAATAAAACCTGTAGGAGTTACTTTTTCAGACATCTTATTATTATTTATTTTTTTAAAATTAAAAATTTAAAGAATGATGATGATAATAGACTGTTGATATAGTTGATAAAATTTAAATGAAAAATTTGTTTTTTAAGTAATCACTATTTTATCTGTTCTTATTTAATTTTATCAACAGATAAAATATATATAATTTTTTGTGAAATAAGCATTTAAATAAATTATTAACATCTTGTTGATAAATTGCAAAGTTAAAAACTTTCTAAAATTTTTATGATAAAATAGGCTTAAAAACTCATCTATAAATAAAAATAACTTTCTTCTATAATGTTTTGAATGGTAAATTTTTTTTACATATAGATTCTATTTTTGAATATATCAAATCTTTTTTATCAAAAGAAATAAACAACTATTCATAAGTTATCAACTATCTTTGTTGAAAAATTTGATATGCGAAAGCTAAAGATAACAGAATTAAACCGGTTAAGCAAAGAATCTTTTAAAAACATAGAAAAGATACCCATAACAATTATATTAGATAATGTGAGAAGTCTACATAATGTAGGATCGGTTTTTAGAACTTCTGATGCTTTTTTAATAGAAAAAATATATTTATGTGGAATAACAGCAACTCCTCCTCATGCAGAAATTCATAAAACAGCTTTAGGATCAGAAGATACTGTAAGCTGGCAATATGTTGAAAATACTATTGATGTTGTAAAAAAACTACAATCTCAAGGATATACTGTATTAGCTGTAGAACAAGCAGAATCAAGTATCATGTTAAATCGTTTCATTCCGGAAAGAGAAAAAAAATATGCAATTATTTTAGGAAATGAAGTCAAAGGTGTTCAACAAGAAGTGATGGATATTTGTGATGGATGCATAGAAATACCGCAATTCGGTACTAAACATTCACTGAATGTATCAGTTGCTGCAGGGATAGTTATGTGGAATCTGTATACATTATTAAACACTTAAATTTAGTAAAATAATTCGAATTTATTTTTATCTTTGCGCCTTCTATTTATAACCCTTTTAGTCAAATGAAATATATATATTTCTTTTTATGCTTTTTTTGTTTTATTTCTTTTACATCATGTAAAAAAAATAAGGTTTCCGGAAATATTGTTTCTTTGTTTAAGGTATCGGAAATGAAGCAAAATTATCCTGATTTTGAAAAGGATATATTATCAGATTCCCTACGTACATTTTTAACAGACACTACTGCCTGGATTGATAATTTTTATAAAGATAATGACTATGAAATTATTTGGGCAAAAGATATTTTTGAAAATCCTAATTTGGATTCTTTGATGGCATATATTTCTCGTTCAGAAGAACATGGATTGAATCCTGAGATTTTTAATCAAAAAGAAATGAATGGTTTGTTAGATTCTTTGAAAAAAAAATTCTTTGGAAATAATATGCCTCTTATATATGCTTCCCTCAAGCGTTTGGAATATTTAGCAACAAAAGCCTATACAGACTACATTACAGGAATGAAATATGGTTTTGTAGATCCTAAAATCCTTTTTCCAAATGATTATTTTATCAACTTGCAATATCCGGATTCAACTCATTACGAAGATTTATTTAATTCTTTAAACAAAGAACCCATCGTATCTATTGTTGCATCCCAACCTAAAGAAAAAAACTATTTGAGATTACAGTCGTTTTTGAAAAAATACACCCTTTTATCAGATACTTTATTTGAAAAAATTTCTTTCAAAGCAGGCCGTAAAAATTTGCTTCTTAATCAAAAAGATACTATTTTACCTCTTATTGCCAAAAGATTGATGATATCCGGAGAGCTTTCAACGGAATATGCAGACAGTATTTATTTGGAATTAACTCCTGAATTGATGGCGGCGATAAACCTTTTCCGTATCAATAATTCTTATCCTGTAAACGAAGAATTGGGAGAAAGTACCATAGAATCTTTAAATCGTCCTTTTTCATATTACCAAAAAACAATAAAAGCAAACCTAGAACGTGCACGTTGGAAAAGAATAACTCCCGCTTCCGATAAGTTTGTATTAGTAAATGTTGCAGCATTTAATTTACAAGCATTTGATTCTTCATACGATCCTATTAAAATGAATGTTTGTGTAGGCATTTCTGTCAAAAATCAAACACCATTATTAGAAAGTGAAATCAGTTATATAAATCTCAACCCTAAATGGAATGTTCCGCAAAGTATTATAGAGAAAGAGATTTACTGGTTGGTAAGTAAAGATTCCACATACTTGAGAAGGCATCAGATGAAAGTATTGACCAGAGGCGGAGAATCAATAGATCCTTCTACGATTAACTGGCGTTCTTTGGATCCGAAACGCTTTCCGTATCTTGTTCGTCAAGAATCAGGAAGTGGAAATTCTTTGGGAAGGATCAAATTTATGTTTGATAATCCTTTTTCGGTATATCTGCATGATACTCCCATGAAAAGTAAATTTGCTGCAAAAAACAGGGCTGTGAGCCACGGTTGTGTACGTGTAGAAAAACCTATGGATTTAGCATTTTTCTGCTTAGCAAAGAAAGATTCTTTATATTTTGATAGAATACGTTATAGTATTGATTTGCCCCCTCTTTCCAAGGAAGGGAAAAAGGAATTGCAACAAGGAAAATTGAAAAAAGTACCAGATATCATTAATTTCGAGAAAAAAATACCACTTTTTATTGATTATTACACTGTTTATTTTCTTCCTGATGATAAGCCTTACTTTGCCGATGATGTTTACTTCTTCGACAAAAAAATTTGTAATGCTTTGAAAATAAACTAATTATTAATTAATCTAACTCTTACTTCAGGTTTATTGTATGATATAAAATTATCATGTATATTTGCATTTGTCCTTTCTTCCAAAGGATAAAATCAATAAAATGAATGAATTATCAGACTTATTTTTACGATATACTAATCGGCAACCAAAAGCGATAGAAATACTGCCGGAATCAGGTTCTAACCGGAAATATTATCGTTTAACCGATATCGGTAATAAAACGGTGATTGGTGTTATCGGAACTTCATTAGATGAAAACCTGACATTCATAAAACTTTCCAATCATTTTAAGAAATTTTTTTTACCAGTACCTGAAATATTATTTGTAGCTGAAGATAATATGTCCTATCTTCTGGAAGATTTAGGAAATACTTCTCTTTTTGATTTTATTTCTGAAGGAAGAAAGACAGGAATTTTTTCTGAAGAAGAGCAAATACTATTAAAAGAAACAATTGATTCACTTCCTGATTTTCAATATAAAGGTGCAGAAAATTTAGATTTTTCAATTTGTTATCCGCAAACAGAATTCGATCGCCGAACCATTATGTGGGATTTGAATTATTTCAAATATTGTTTTTTAAAAGTTTCCGGATTAGAATTTCGAGAAGATTTGTTGGAAAATGATTTTGAACAATTTTCAAATATATTATTATCTGATAATCGATCAACTACCTTTATGTATCGCGACTTTCAATCACGTAATGTGATGGTTGTTGATAAAAAAGTTTATTTTATTGATTTTCAGGGAGGTAGGAGAGGACCTGTTTACTACGATGTGGCTTCTTTTTTATGGCAGGCCAAAGCAAACTTTCCAAATAGTTTAAGAAATGATTTGTTGAAAGTTTATCTACAATCTCTTAAAAAATATCAGCCTGATGTAAATGAAAACTCTTTTAAGGAACAATTACGGTATTTTGTTTTGTTCAGAATTTTACAAGTACTTGGTGCTTACGGTTTTCGGGGATATATTGAAAAAAAATCACATTTTCTTGAAAGTATTCCTTATGCATTTGCAAACTTGAAAGAATTACTGGAGACGAGTTTTCCAACATGTTTCTATTTGCAGGAAATACTGCAACAATTAATACAAAAAGAAGAGTTAAAGAGACAAGCAGAAATTATTGAAAAAGACCAATTAATCGTTACTATTTATAGTTTTTCCTATAGGAAAGGGATTCCGGAGGATACTTCCGGTAATGGAGGGGGATATGTGTTTGATTGCCGTTCTATTCATAATCCCGGACGTTATGAAGCATATAAAAAATTGACCGGTCTGGATCAACCTGTGATTGATTTTTTAGAAAAAGATGGCGAAATAACACTTTTCATGAAAAATGTTTATGCCTTGGCAAACAAACATGTAGAACGATATTTGGAACGTAAATTTACCCATTTAATGTTTTCTTTCGGGTGTACCGGCGGACAACATCGTTCAGTGTATGCAGCGCAACATTTAGCTGATTATTTGTCCCAAAAGTATCCTGTAAAAATAGTGTTGAAGCATAGAGAACAAAATTTTTAATTTATTGGAATTGAAAGCATTAATATTTTCCGCCGGATTAGGTACGCGTTTAAAACCCCTTACTGATACCATGCCTAAAGCTTTGGTTCTTGTTGCAGGAAAACCATTGTTACAGCATGCTATTCTTAGATTAAAAGATGCTGGCGTAGATGATATTATTGTTAATATACACCATTTTCCAGATCAAATCATAGATTTTGTCCATTCAAACAATAATTTTGGAGTAAAAGTTTCTTTTTCTGATGAGAGGGATATGTTATTAGATACAGGTGGTGGAATTAAGAAAACTGCTTCTTTTTTTAATGATGAAAAACCATTCTTTGCTTATAATGTAGATATTCTTTCCAATTTAGATTTACAAGCCATTTATAAGGCCCATTTACAATCGAAATCCTTAGCTACCCTTTTTGTAAGTAAACGTGAAAGCAGCCGTTATTTGCTCTTTGATGACAGTTATTTGGTAGGATGGCTCAATACTAAAACGGGAGAAACAAAACCGGAAGGAAAAATTATTGACCCTTCTTTGTTTTCTTGTTTTGCTTTTAACGGGATACATGTAATTTCTCCACAGATATTTCCATTGATGAAAGATTGGCCGGAAAGATTTTCTATTATTGATTTTTATCTTTCAGTTTCACAACAGCATAATATTCAGAAGTTTACATTTAGCCAATGCCAGGTATTGGATGTCGGTAAAATAGATTCTTTGTCTATTGCAGAAAATTTCCTGTTTAATAAATCATCATAAATTAGTGTGCAGTTAGCCAATTATCTCCGAATCCGCAATCGGCAATTAACGGAACTCTTAATTGAACAGCATTTTCCATTTCCCGGATAACTATTTCTTTTACTTTTTCTAATTCATCTTTCCATACATTGAAGTTTAACTCATCATGTACTTGTAAGATCATTTTTGAACATAATTTTTCTTTTTCAAAGGCTTGGAATATATGTATCATTGCAACTTTGATGATATCTGCTGCACTTCCCTGAATAGGAGCGTTGATGGCATTTCGTTCGGCATATCCACGTACAATTGCATTTTTGGAATTAATATCTGCCAAATATCTTTTTCGGGAAAAGATTGTTTCTACATAACCTGATATTTTTGCTTTTTGGATACTTTCTTCCATGTATTTTTTTATGTCAGGATATGTTTCGAAATAACCGTCGATAAGTTCTTTAGCTTCTGCCCTTGGAATATTGAGACGTTCTGCCAGTCCAAAAGTGGAGATACCATAGATGATGCCGAAATTAGCAGTTTTTGCTTTTCTCCGCATATCTTTATTCACTTGGCCGATAGGTACTTTATATATTTTTGCAGCTGTGGCAGCATGGATATCATTGGAATTATTAAATGCTTCCATCATGTTTTTGTCCTTACTGAG
Source organism: Bacteroidales bacterium (assembly GCA_031552425.1). Lineage (GTDB taxonomy): Bacteria > Bacteroidota > Bacteroidia > Bacteroidales > Azobacteroidaceae > JAISFI01. The sequence continues at coordinate 10,696 of JAVBMM010000118.1, forward strand.
GTGTGCCATAATACGAAGCTCAATTTGGGAATAATCTGCTGAAAAGAATACACAATCCGAAGAATCTGCAATGAAAGCCCGCCGGATCTCTTTGCCTTGTGAATCTCTTATCGGAATGTTTTGCAAGTTAGGATTGCTGGAACTAAGCCTTCCTGTTGAAGTTACCGCTTGATTGAAGGAAGTGTGTATCTTTCCGGTTTCTTTATTTATAAGTGTTGGAAGTGCATCGATATAAGTACTTAGCAGTTTTTTTAATCCCCTGTATTCAAATAATTTATCTACAATAGGATGTTTTCCTTTGAGACTTTCCAACACATCTTCTCCGGTAACATATTGTCCTGTTTTTGTTTTTTTAGGTTTATCTACAATCTTCATTCGGTCGAAAAGAACTTCTCCTACTTGTTTAGCTGAATTAATGTTGAATTCGATTCCGGCAATTTGATAAATTTCTTTTTCAATTTTCCGTATCTCTTTTGTCATCTCTTCAGATAATTGTGCCATTGCTTTCACATCAAGCTTCACTCCTGTTACCTCCATATCTGCCAATACTTCTATCAATGGCATTTCAATGTCGTGAAAAAGAGATTCCATTTGTTGTTTTTTCAGCTCTTCTTCTAATTCATATTTTAGTTGGAGAGTAATATCAGCATCTTCGCAAGCATATTCTTTGATTTGTTCAATGGGAACAGAACGCATGGATAGTTGTTTTTTCCCTTTTGGACCAATTAACTCGTCTATGTGAATAGTTTTATATTCCAGATATAGTTCTGCCAAATAATCCATATTATGCCTTGTTTCTGGATTAAGTAGATAATGGGCAATCATAGTGTCGAAAAACCGACCAGAAATGTTGATTCCATATTTTTTGATGACAATGATGTCATATTTGATATTTTGTCCGATTTTTAAGATTTTCTTATTTTCTAATATGGATTTAAATTTATTTACAATTTTTTTTGTTTTTTCAAAATCTTCCGGAACAGGAATATAATATGCTTCATAAGGATTAAGTGAAAATGAAAATCCGACTAAGTTCGCAGTTATTGGGTCAACTCCTGTTGTTTCTGTGTCAAAAGACACAAAATTAGAATGAAGAATTTTACTCACTAAATTATCTATATCTTCTTCTTTTTCAATTAAATAATATTTGTGAGGAGTCGATTTTAAGTCTTTGAGATTTGAATATTTATTTTCTTCTTGTGGCTCAGCTGTAAATTCTGCAAAGAGATTCCCTTGAACTGGAGCAAAAAGGTCTCCTTGAATAGGAACTGAATTTATAACTTTTTTTTCTGAAGGTTGAGTCACCCGATTTAAAAGTCCACGAAATTCTAATTCGTTAAAAATTTCATGAATTTTGTCTTGATCCATTTCTTTCCTTTCGCAATCTTTTAAATTGAAAGAAATAGGGACATCTGTTTTTATAGTTGCTAAGAATTTAGAAAAAAGTATTTGCTCTTTATTTTCTTCAATTTTTGTTTTTAAAGCACCTTTTAGTTGATCAGTATTTTCAAGTAAGTTATCTATACTTTTAAATTCTTCCAATAACTTTTGAGCAGTTTTTTCTCCCACTCCCGGACACCCCGGAATATTGTCGGAAGCATCACCCATTAAGCCTAATAAATCGATGATTTGTGTTGTATTCTCCAAACCGAATTTAGTCTTTACTTTTTCTTCGTCTAAAATATCAATATCATTACTTCCATATTTTGGTTTATATATGTAAATGTGTGGAGCTACTAATTGTCCGTAATCTTTATCAGGAGTCATCATAAAAACATCCAAGCCGTCTTTTGCTGCTTGTTTAGCAATAGTTCCGATAACATCATCGGCCTCATATCCTAGCACTTCTAACAATGGAATATTATATGCTTTGATAATTTCTTTGATGATTGGAACCGATTCCCGGATTACTTCCGGAGTTTCTTCCCGTTGGGCTTTATATTTTTCATAAGCTTCGTGGCGAAAAGTAGGACCTGAAGGATCAAAGGCAACAGCGATATGTGTAGGTTTTTCTTTTTTGAGTAATTCTTCTAATGTATTTACAAATCCAAAGATGGCAGAAGTATTCATTCCTTTGGAATTAACTCTTGGAAATTTGATGAAAGCATAGTAAGAACGGTAAATTAACGCATAAGCGTCTAACAAGAAAAGCTTCATGGTGATGTTTTATTTTGTTGGCTGTAAATTTAGCCAATTTTTTATACCTTTGCAACTTAATTTAGCTTATGGATCCGATAGTCCTTATCTCTCAGCCTGTTGAAAAAGAGTTGGAAACTTTTGAAAAGTGGTTTTCACAATCTTTGCAAAGTAATAGTGCCAAGATGCAAACTGTAGCTGATTACATACTGCAAGCCAAAGGAAAAAAAATACGTCCGATGCTTGTTTTATTATCTGCTTTGTTGACCCAAAAGGTGACTGATATTTCAATAGAGTCTGCTGTTTTGATCGAGCTTTTACATACTACTTCTTTATTACATGATGA
>JAVBMM010000096.1:0-5427 GCA_031552425.1 Bacteroidales bacterium
GTGCTTTGTTGAGGACAAAACAAGATGCTCGGTTTAAAGATATCCCAAAAGAGAACGGAGGTTTAAGTAGCGCCAGAAACGAAGGCATTAAGAATGCCAAAGGAGAGTATATACTCCCTTTAGATTCGGACGATAAAATAAGTAGTAACTATATAAGCCAAGCAATAAAGGTTTTTGAAGAAAAACCTAAAATAACATTAGTATACTGCAATGCGTGGTTATTCGGAACAGAAGATAAAGCATGGGATTTACCCCAATACACCTATCCTGAGATATTGTTACATAATATTATTTTTTGTAGTGCCATTTATCGAAAAAAAGATTGGATAAAGACCGGTGGGTACGACGAAGAAATAAAAAAAGGGTACGAAGACTGGGATTTTTGGTTACGTATTCTCAATAAAGACTCCATAGTTGTAAAGCTACCTATATTAGGATTTTATTATCGTAAGAAGGAAGAGTCGATGATATCGTCATTGATTTCTACACAAGAACATAATAAAAAACTTATTAATTATATTTTTAAAAAACAGATGGATGTAATCGAAGACTATTTCGAACACCCATACTTGTATTATTTACAGAATTATAGCTTCTTTCAGGAACAATTAAAAGAAAACCGAGAGCAATTAAAGTCAATTCAACAATCAAAAACCTACCGTTTAGGCAAGTCTATTTTAAGGCCATTTAAGTGGGTTAATTCTTTAATTTCTCGTTAAAATGCAATGTTATGAAACGAGTATGATTAAATTTCATGCGAGTTTCATCGGACAAATAAAATTATAAACAGATGAAAGTTAGCGTTTTTATAGTTACATATAATCAAGAACAATATATCGAAGATTGTTTGAACTCTATTTTACATCAACAAACAAATTTTGATTATGAGGTTGTGATTGGTGAGGATTGTTCCACCGATAAAACTCTTGAAATTTGCAAAAAATATGCAAAAAAATGCAATAATATAAGGTTATTGCCATCACAAACAAACCTTGGTCATGTTAAAAGCTGGGAACGAGTTTTAAATGCATGCAAAGGCAAATACATTGCTATGTGTGAGGGAGATGACTATTGGATTGATGAGCATAAATTGCAAAAACAGGTAGATTTTTTAGATAACCATCCTGATTATTCCCTAACCTTTCATAAGGTAAAGTTAGTTTATAATGATAACGTCAAAAAAGAATCACTATTTTCTCATTTACGGGAAAAGGAATATTCTGCAAAAGAAGTATACGACACTTGGTCGGTATTAACAAGTTCTGTTGTATTTAGAAATTGTTTGGGTACCATATTATTTCCAAAGCAAATATTCTATACAGATATTTATTTAGTCCTACTTCTTTTAGAAAAAGGCAAAGGATATTGCCTAAACATAACAGGAGTAGCTTATCGAAGACATAAGAATAGCATTTCCAAATGTTCGTCTATAGAATTGAATCAAAAACTTTTTTATCAATATAAATATATGGGAAAAAGATTCCCGTTGCTAAAAGAAATTTCTAAAAGGAAAAAGAAAGAGTATTTGGGATGGCTTATTTATGCTCCATTTTTTAATGGCATATGGAAATTCAGGTTTATAAAAATGTTCGAAGAACCAAAACTCTTTTTTTCAACTTTCTTTACAACAACATTGACATCCTATATTATCAAAAGAAAAAGATAATCTGAAATAATAAATTTATATCTTTGTTCTGATTTTTTAACAATCAATAAAATTAAGCATCTATATTGTAAAAATGATATGAGTATTGCCATAAAGTTTGAAAATATTAGCAAACAATACCGCCTCGGCCTTGTTTCGACTAAAACAATAAGTCATGATTTAAACCGATGGTGGACGATGAACATCCGTAGTAAGGAAGATCCTTACCTGAAAATCGGCGAAACCAACAACCATTCTCAAAAAAGCAGTAGCGAATATATTTGGGCATTAAAAGATATAAATTTCGAAGTACAACAAGGTGATGTATTGGGTATTATTGGTAAAAATGGGGCAGGAAAATCTACCTTGCTAAAAATTTTATCCAAGATTACATCCCCTACCTTAGGAAGTATTAAAGCCAAAGGCCGAATAGCTTCGCTACTCGAAGTAGGCACCGGATTTCATCCCGAACTAACGGGCCGCGACAATATTTATATGAATGGCGCCATAATGGGAATGACCAAACAGGAAATTACCCGGAAATTGGATGAAATAGTTAACTTTGCAGGGGTAGAAAGATATATTGATACACCTGTAAAACGGTATTCTTCGGGGATGACTGTCCGCTTGGGATTTGCCGTGGCCGCACATCTAGACCCCGAAATTTTAGTAGTGGACGAAGTACTGGCTGTGGGCGATGCTGAATTCCAAAAAAAAGCCATTGGAAAAATGCAGGATGTGAGTAAAGAGGATGGACGAACAGTGTTGTTTGTGAGCCATAATATGGGAGCAGTAAGAAACTTATGCAAAACAGGAGTTTTGTTGAAAGATGGTAGTGTACAATTTGCCGGACTAATTAATGATGTCGTTGATACATATTTGAATATGGATGTAGATGAGAATATCAATAATGTGTATTATCCGAAAGAAAACATAGTTAAAGAAATACAGGCTATTCAAAATAAAGGAGAAATAGAATTAACACTAAAATACGAGGGTGAAAAAATAATCAAACAGCCGAATTTTGGGTTTGTCATATATGATAAATATGAAAATCCAATGTTCGGAACTAATCCAATAATGAATGGAATTTATGATTTTGGCACACCTGCAAGACAAGGAATGGTTAAAGCTATAATATCTTCTCCTTGCCTTGTTGATGGTACTTATCCTATATCTATTTGGTTTAGTGATGGTATCGCATATTCGGAGCATATATTTCATAAAGAAAAATGTGTACAATTAAATATATCTAATATGGACAATTCCTTCGTTCATAAAAGCTCTCATTTAGGACAAATAATTCCAAAATTAACATTCGAATTTTAATGAAAGGATGAAAAATACAGCAAGATATATACACGAAGAATCGGCTCATAATTTAAATGATCCTCAAATTATTGTTCCGATATTGGTTGAAGTTTTAAAACCTAAAAATGTTGTTGATTTAGGCTGTGGGATAGGCACATTTTTGAATATCTTTAAGAAATTAGGGGTAACAGATGTTTTAGGTTTAGATGGAGAGTGGGTTGATAAAGAAAAATTATCTAAAAACATTGATCTTAAATATTTTAAGCAAGTCAATATAGAAGAAAAAATCTCTATTGATAGAAAATATGATTTAGCAATATGTTTGGAAGTTTTTGAACATATTAAAGAGGAATACACTGAAATAGCTGTACAAAGTTTGACGAATTTGAGTGATGTTATCGTTTTTTCAGCTTCCATACCTGGACAAGTCGGACAAAACCATGTTAACGAAGAATGGTTTGATTATTGGGAAGAAAAGTTTAAAAAGCACGGTTATGTATTTTATGATGTTTTTCGTCCAATTTTTTGGAATAATAAGAATTTGGCACGATGGTATAAACAAAATATGTTCCTTGTAGTGAAGAATTCTGTAAATATAGATTGTGATAAATTCAGCAATTATTTTGATAATAATATAAAAAATTATGTGCATCCGGAATATTTTTTATTGAAAATGAAAGAGATTTATTCTTTAACAGAATATAATCAAATTTTAAATGAAAAAATAAATTCAATACAAAAAGGAAAATTGTCGTTTATCTATTATTTGAAACTCGTTTTGAAATATTTTAGAAGAAGGCTTTTGTTCTTTAGAAAAACATGAAACTTTCCATTATTATACCCATCTACAATGTAGAGCTATACCTCTCACAATGCTTAGATTCTGTCTTTGTACAAGATTTAACCGATTGCGAAGTGATATGTGTCAATGATGGATCAACTGATAATTCAGGAACTATTCTAGAAGAATATCAACGCTTATATTCCGGACTAAGTGTGGTAAATCAGTCCAATTCCGGGTTAAGTGTTGCTCGTAATTCAGGTCTGAGAATTGCAAAAGGAGAGTATATTTATTTTTTAGATAGCGATGATTATTTATTACCCGATTTTTTAGAAAAAATTTATCAAGGGATACAAAAGAATGTAGATATTGTTTCTTATAATGTTTTAATAAGCGAGAAGGGCGATTATTACTTTAATAATAGAAAGAAAATAGATAAAATATATACCGGACAGGAGTATTTTGAAAATTACTATATAGAGAATGCTTTTTTCCCTACGTTTCCTGTTTGGATGTATTTATATAAGAAATCCTTTTTAGAAAATAATCACCTTGTTTTCAAGGAGAATTCTTTACATGAGGATATTGATTTCACTTCACGTTCTATTTATTTGGCGGAGTCGGTATGCCAAATTGATAAACCAATACAATTTCACAGGGTATTACGCGAAGGAGCAATAACTCAGACAATAAGATTAAAAAATTTAGGGCACATAAAACAAATATTATTAGACCTATTTGAATTCTATAGAACGAATAATTGTACCAAGGATATATATTATCAATATTTATTCAGCATATTTTTGTCTATTATGCTGCGATTAGGTCGTAATTATCCGGAAAATATGAGAACTTTTTTTTCTTTGGAGGATTATAATGTGATGAGACTGTGCGTAAAACAGAAAAGTGATTATACTAATTATTATTTATTCCGTCATTTCCCTAAAGTCTTTTTGTATTATAATAATAAAAATAGTAACATTTTTATTCGTAAAATTATTAAAAACATATTTAGGCTTTATTAAAGTATGAAAATTATTGTTGTTTCTCAATATTTTCATCCGGAATTAACACCTCGTGCATTTCGTACTTATGAATTGGTACGAGAACTGTGTACTCAAGGGCATTCTGTAAAACTTTTTCTTCCTCATAAAGAGGAGTTTAATAGTTTGAGTAAAATTAAAGGGTTGGATATTATTTTATTGGGGGAGTCTATATATAAAAAGACAGAAACGGAAACTCATACAGTTGGTATTCCTTTGAAAAAGAAAAAGGGGATAAGAAGGTTTATTCCGGAAAAGATAAAAGATATAATCAGACTGTATCGAGAATTTCGAATTGAATATTTTTATCCAATACGCAACAAGAATTTTATCAAACTATTGAGTAAAGAGATTGAACGTATTGAGAGTAATTATGACAGAATTATTTCAATAGCATTACCTATCGAATCTCATGTAGGTGTGGCTTGGGGATTGTGTAAAAATAGAAAATTGCGAAAAAATGCAATTTCTTATGCAGACTATGGAGATCCTTTTTCACAACGCAAACACAATCGAGTGGCTTTTTATTATTTTATTGTTGATTGGTTTATTGCTCGAGTTTTTACATATATAACAGTACCAACAGAAAAGGCTGTAGATTCTTATGTCTGCTTTAAAAATAAAAGCAAAATAAAAATTATACCTCA
>JAVBMM010000080.1:0-7362 GCA_031552425.1 Bacteroidales bacterium
GCTCCGAGAACTAATCCTACTTTATTTTCGGGAATATTTGCAATATTATTGTAGATGTGACTTTCTGTAGAATCAGAAATAATTTTATCTGCAACAAAAACTGCTGATACAATAATGAGAGAAAAAAGGATAATTCCTAAAAGTAATTTTTTCCAGCTAATTTTCATACGATAATTTTTTATTTTTATATTAAGGTCGTATGAAACGCCGCATGTAAATAAATTATTTACGTCATAAGGTGATGATAATTTATTTACATGCGGCGTTTCATGGTTATATTCTTTCCAAAACTTTTATCATTAAATCATCAAAGGAACCTTTATAATTGGTATTCATCTCATTGGAATAACGATTAGCGATGACTAAACAAGCCGTCATAGCCTTATGTCCCATCAATGCAGAAAGTCCAGCCAAAGCAGCACTTTCCATCTCATAATTGGTCACTTTGAGTTTTTTATATTCAAATGATTCCAACAAGTGATTTTGTTCCGGATTAGTTAAAGGTAAACGTACAAAACGTCCTTGCGGGCCATAAAATCCACTTGCCGAACATGTTATTCCCTTAATCATATCATATCCGATATGTTCCACTAAAGATTGATCTGAATGAACAAAATAAGGTTTGGCTAATTGAGGATTCCATTGAGAATCGTGTATAAATTTTTCACATAAATCTACATCTGTCACTTTTTCATTAGATTCGTAAAAATACAAAAGCCCATCCATCCCCATGGAAATTTCAGAAACAACACAGGAACCTATGGGACAATCCGGTTGAAGTCCACCACAGGTACCTATCCTTACCATAGTCAATTGTTTATGTTTATCCTTTACAGTTCTTGTCTGTAAATCTACATTCACTAACACATCTAATTCATTAACAACAATGTCTATATTATCGCAACCGATACCATGGGACAAAGCTGTAATCCTCTTATTTTTATACATCCCTGTTACAGCACGGAATTCCCTGTTCTGTTGATCGAACTCAATGTTTTCAAGATACCGGGAAAGTAAAGGAATTCTTTCCGGATCTCCCATCATGATGATTTTATCAGACAACTGTTCCGGACGAAGGTGTAAATGAAATACGCTTCCATCTGTATTTATAGGGAGTTCGGAAGGGAGAATCATTCGTTTCATAGATGAGTTGTTTTAAACACAAAAGCACGAAGACACAAAGGAATTAAAAATGAAAAATGAAGAATGAAAAATGTGAACTAATTTTTCAATTTTCGTTTTTTACTTGTAAATATTTTGCGTCTTCGTGCCTTACCTTTTTGTTTATTTCATTATTTTTTATCCGTAGTAGCCTTTGGCGCAGAAGGTTTAGCTATATTTTCCCTCATATCCGTATCTGCCTGAATATTCTTCATTTTATAATAATCCATAATACCTAAATTCCCGTTCCTGAAAGCCTCAGCCATAGCCAATGGAACCTCAGCTTCTGCTTCAATCACCTTAGCCTTAGCTTCTTGTGCTTTTGCTTTCATCTCTTGCTCGAGAGCTACTGCCATAGCACGACGTTCTTCTGCACGTGCCTGAGCAATATTCTTATCAGCCTGTGCCTGATCCATTTGAAGAACAGCTCCAATATTCTTACCTATATCGATATCAGCAATATCAATAGACAGAATTTCAAATGCAGTCCCTGCATCCAAACCTTTTTTCAATACTAACTTAGAAATTGTATCCGGATTTTCCAATACTGATTTATGACTTTCCGCAGAACCGATAGAAGATACGATACCTTCTCCAACACGAGCAAGAACGGTTTCTTCTCCGGCACCTCCCACCAATTGTTTGATGTTTGCACGCACTGTAACACGAGCTTTAGCAATCAGTTGAATACCATCTTTGGAAACTGCTGCAACAGGAGGAGTATCAATTACTTTCGGGTTAACTGACATTTGTACGGCTTGAAACACATCCCGTCCGGCCAAATCTATTGCTGTAGCCATCTGGAAACTTAAGTCAATATTTGCTTTAGAAGCAGAGACCAAGGCATGAACTACTTTTTCTACATGTCCACCAGCCATATAATGTGCTTCTAATTCGGCTTGAGTAATGGTTTTTAATCCGGCCTTATGAGCTTCTATCATAGCGTTGACAATAATGGGGGGTGGAACTTTCCTGATACGCATTAAGAATAACTGTATCAGGGAGATATTCACTCCCGATGCTTTTGCTGCAATCCAAAGATTGAACGGCACGTAATAAAAAAACACGCAAAGCAAGATAAATCCCGCCGCGATAATTGCAAATAATAAAATACTACCTTCCATATAATTATAAATTAATTTTGTGTTTCACTTTTGAGTTTGACCAACACTTGGTTCGGATATTTTTTATAAATGATTATAGTTTGTCCATCATCAATAAATTCTCCTAAAGATTTTCCTTCAACAACAACACCATTTACTTTGATTTTTCCAATAGGACTTAGACGGGATAATGTGATGCCTTCATCTCCTTCGTTTACCCGATCGATATCATTTTCCACTTTGGAATCTATTTCAGCTTTCAAACCTATTTTATTGATTGCTTTTGATCTTATCAACTGAATAAATAAGAACCCAAAGACGGAAATAGAGACAATCAATGTGATATGTCCGCCAATAGAACCCAAATGAGTATATGCATAAAGAATACTCCCTGCGCTGAATAATGCTCCGGCAATTCCTGCAATAGTAACACCCGGCAGCAAAAAAATTTCCGTCAAAATCAAGAGTATACTCAATAGGGATAAAACGATCGTAATAATAATGTCCGTTGTCATTTGTTTTGTTGTCTTAAATATTTTATTTCCGCATTTCTGGAATCTATCACCAAACGATTATATTTTTCTTGTTTTTCTTCCAATTCTTTCTCTAAAGATAAAATCGTATTTTTCAATTTTTCTTTTGCATTACCAGATGACTTAGCGTACTCTTTGCGATTTTCTTCAAGTTTCTTTTCAGATTCATCAAATTCTTTCTTTAGTTTTTGAGAATCCATGAATAAAGTCTTTGCCGCATCGCTTTCAAAATCCTTCAGCGTGTGATAGATTATGTTGTCGTTAATTACAAAAACAAAATCTTTTTGTGTTTCATCCTTTAAAGTACTCATACTGGCATACACTTGCTTAAGAAAACTTTTATAATCCTTTCCCGGAACTTGAGTATCTTTGATGGAAGTGATCAAGGCTCTGTTTTTTAAGACTGTTGTATCTTGAGAATTGATCTTTTTCTTTTCATCTTCAGGAATAAACGTATAAATTACGACTTTCCCCTCCGGTTGAAGACGGTCGGTAGCAAAATAACCAATACCATGTAATTCGTCAATAGCAAGCATGTAATCGTTATAAATAGAATTAAAAGGCATGCCTAATTGTTCCGGAGCCAAATATGAATCATTATTGTTGTTATAGCGAGTAATAAAAAGGTCGTATCCACCAATAGATTCATGACCCTTAGAGGCAAAATAAACAGTAACTCCATTGTTTAGAACAAATGGATAATTATTTCCTTCAGGAACATTTATTTCCGATGATAATTTGGTTTCGTCACTCCATTCGTCCAACAGCTTTACTTGGGAATAAAGTTGGTAAATATCTCCGGAATCTGCTTTGGCATAATATCTCTTATTTTGTAATTGATTGGTATACATGAATTTTTTATTCCCATCTGATGCTGTCAAAGTACCGGCTTCTTCTCCCAATTTGTAATATTGCAAAAATTTATTTTTATCAACAATAACACTATCGATAATTTGAATATTTTCCACATGAGCTAACAACCTGGCCGCTCTTTTCGATTTTTCCAGCAAAGGTTTAAAAAGATTGACCTCAGATACGTTTTTAGCCGTTTCCAACGCCTTAACATAATCTTCATAGGCTTCAGCTGAAGCTTTAAAATCATATTGCATATAATACAATTTACCCAAATACCGATTGGCTTCCTGAATTTTTTTCGAAGCTGCAAATTTCAAATATTTTTCAGAGGCCTTTTGTTCCCCTGTTTCGAACAAACATACGCCATACCAATGGTTGTATGAGGCATTATTTGGAGTTTTTGATAATAATTTTTCGATACCGGGTTTTGCTTCTGCATATTTACCTTCGGTATATATTTTCTTGATTTCTTGCAGGTTCTGTGCTTGTGAGGTGAAACAAAAAGCAAGGAAAAAAAAGGTTATAAAGAATATTTGTTTCATAGATGAATATTTTTGAATTTTCAAAGATAATAATAATTTGCAGAAATTTCCAATTTATTTGGCATACACAAAATGTCCGGTGATTTTTTTGAATAAAAACAGGCAATCTTCCATAACTTGTCCTCCGCCAATGTTATGAACAATGAGATGTCTTTTACCATCTCCTGATTTTTGATTGACAACAATACCGATATGAGTAAAGCCTTTCTCTAAATCCCAAGTGACAATATCTCCCGGAAGATAATCTTTTCCTTGGCCAGTAATTTCTTTGACGCCCCCTTTCCTCGAAAAGAAAACCATCAGATTAGGAACTCGCCGATGATCAATATTCGTATCCGTTTTTTTCATTCCCCATTTTTGAGGATAAAGGCTAAAGTTCTTTACCATGTCTTCATGGATTTCTTTTTGTAAATCAATACCTAATTTTCTATATGCCCGAATTACTACATCCGTACAGACACCTCTACCTGCCGGAACATCTCCACCAGGATAAGAAATCTTGTAATAAGTGGGATCATATATTACTTTATCTTTGGTGAGTTGTATCGCTGCATCGGAAAGCTTTTTTGAAAAGTTATCCTGTTCCTGAGAAGAAAGATTGATAGAAAAAGACAGGCAAAATAATGACAAAATTAAAGTTAAGTGTTTCATGGCAGTGATTATTATAATTTCTTGAATCTGCAAAAGATACTTAATGGAAGTTTTTTACTCGAAAGATCCGGTATAAATAATTCTCCAAATTCCGTATTTGCAGCTTGTGGAAAATAATCTTTCACCAAGTTCTCTGCTATCAAAGGAGAAAAACCCATGGAATATAGGTTGAGAATAAAAAAACATTTGTTTTTTGTTAATAATTTACTGCAAGCATCCATTAATTCGGCAATACATTCTTCCAAAATCCATTTTTCTCCGGCAGGACCTCTCCCGTATGCAGGAGGATCCATGATAATTCCGTTGTATTGCTTTTCTCGTTTTGCTTCCCTTTTTACATATTTCAAGGCATCCTCCACCACCCACCGAATATCTTGCAAACCTGAAGCTTCCATATTTTCTCTCGACCAATTTACTACTTGTTTGACCGAATCGACATGAGTTACATCTGCTCCTGCCGCCTTCGCTGCTAAGGAAGCTCCTCCTGTATAAGCAAATAAGTTGAGGATTTTCGGTTGTTGTATATTCATCTCACAGACGGTATCAAAAATGTAATCCCAGTTTTCAGCTTGTTCGGGAAAAACTCCTACATGTTTGAAAGAGGTCAATCCTAAACGAAAACGGAGTTTCATTTCCTTATATGTGTAATTCATGAACCATTGTTCCGGCATCTCCGGTTTAAGCATCCATTCTCCACGTTCATTACCATCACTGATGGAATTTCCCTTTTTTCTGATGAATGTAGCATGTGCTTTTTTTTCCCATTCTGGGAGCGGAAGAGATTTATTCCAGACGGCCTGAGGTTCCGGCCGGCGAAGAATATATTTCCCGAAGCGCTCTAATTTCTCATATTCTCCGGAATCAATCAACTCATAATCTTTGATATGTTGGGGATGAAGTAATCTCATTTATTTATCTGTTTGCTTGTGCAAATGTAACAGTTTATTGTAAATTTGTACCGCATAACAAGCTAAAAGATATTATGCAATCGAATTAATGGAACTTATCAGTAGTTTACAAAATAGCCGGATAAAAAATATTGTACGATTATCTGCTAAAGCGGCAGAACGTAGGGAACAAAAGCTTTTTGTTGTTGAAGGAGCCAGGGAATTATCTTTAGCCATTTCTTCCGGTTACACTCCCGAATCAATTTTTATTTGTCCGAAATTATTTGAAAAAACAGATTATCCGGATGTTTTGAAAAACACAAAAGATGCATGTCAATATGAAGTAACTCCGGCTGTTTTTGAGAAAATTGCATACCGGGAAAATTCCGATGGTATATTGGCTTTGATGAAAATGCATGTATGTTCTTTGGATAATTTGCATTTATCGGCAAATCCTTTCCTGATAGTTTTAGAATCGGTAGAAAAACCCGGTAATTTAGGGGCTATTCTCAGAACTGCTGATGCAGCAAAAGCTGATGCAGTAATTGTCTGTGACCCCTCAACGGACATTTACAATCCGAATGTGATCCGATCAAGTGTGGGATGTTTTTTTACGGTTCCCGTTGCTGTTTGTACTTCTCAAGAAGCCTTGAATTGGATGGAAAGCAAAAAAATCACATCTTATGCAGCAGAACTTTCTGCCCAACAATGGTATCACGAAACAAATTTCACTTCTCCTTCTGCTATTATTATGGGAACAGAAGCTGACGGATTAACAGATTTCTGGTTGAAAAACGCAGATAAGAGAATTAAAATCCCCATGCGTGGAAGTATTGATTCTCTCAATGTTTCGGTATCTACCGCTATTATCACTTTCGAAGCGATGAGACAAAGAAATTTTAAACTATAATAAATGATGGAATATACAATCATTCACAACGAAGAAGAACAACATTTCGAACTGGCCGAAAATCCGAACGCTTATGTGGAATACATATATGAAGAAGAAAAAATAATTTTCACATCTACAGAAGTTCCCAAAGAATTAGAAGGAAAAGGAATCGGCTCCTCTTTAGTAAAATTTGCACTGGATTACGCTCGGGAAAACAATTGGGAATATATTCCGGAATGTCCATTTTTCAAAGCCTATATTGAAAGGCATCCCGAATATAAACCGTGAATAAACTACATTATTTTAATCCCGGGCATGAAACAGCGGTGTTGCATGTTTCCCCTCATTACATGCCTCCTGCTAATCAACAGAAAATGCGTTGCGACTTGTCTTATCTCCCTGCTTGGTATGCCGGAAAAGAAGATTTGGTTTGGACTGAAGATGCACTGCCTAAAGAGTATGTAGAATTTCTAAATGATCATTTTGGGAATTTGCCTCAAGCTATTTTTAAGGGAAATGCTTCAACATATTCTTTTCCATCAAATAAAACAGAACTCGATTTATGGGGAATTTCTCCTCAAGCCATCCATATTTTCAAAGAATTAGAAAAGCAATATGGTTGGCAATTAATTTTACCTATTTGGAAAGATATATATTTTCAATTAAATAACCGGCATAACTCAAAAGCGTGTTTGGAGTATATACAACCTTTGCTGCCTGAAATGCAACCGGATATTA
>JAVBMM010000043.1:0-11977 GCA_031552425.1 Bacteroidales bacterium
ACCTTTGAACGGCCCGTTTGCTTCACGTTCTGTTATAAGAGCTTCCACGGCTCCTTCTCCTACGCCTTTGACTCCTCCTAATCCAAAACGGATATTTCCTTCTTTATTTACAGTAAATGTTAATTCGGATTCGTTTACATCAGGACCTTTGACAATGATTCCCATGCTTTTACACTCATCCATGAATTTGGTGATTTCTGTAATGTCGTCTTTATTACGAGTTAAGTTGGCAGCCATGAATTCCCCCGGATAATGGGCTTTCAGGTATGCAGTTTGATAAGATACCCATGAATAGCAGGTAGCATGTGACTTGTTGAATGCATATTTTGCAAATTCAGCCCAATCACTCCATATTTTTTCTAATTTTTCAACAGGTCCGAATCCGTTTTTTTGAGCGCCTTCCATGAATTTAACTTTCAGTGCATTCATTTTGTCGATCAATTTTTTACCCATTGCTTTTCGGAGCTCATCGGATTCTCCACGGGTAAATCCCGCTATATCACGACTTAAAAGCATCACTTGTTCTTGATAGACAGTAATTCCATAGGTATCTTTCAACCTATTTTCCATTTCCGGAAAGTCGTATGTGATTTCTTTGCGGCCGTGTTTCCTGTCAACAAAATCTGGGATATACGCCATAGGCCCCGGTCGGTACAAGGCATTCATTGCAATTAAGTCTTCAAACTTAGTAGGCTGTAGTTCCCTCAAATACTTTTGCATTCCGGCAGATTCAAACTGGAATGTTCCTACTGTTTGCCCTTTGCTGTAAAGTTCATACGTTTTAGAATCATCAATAGGGATATTGACTATATCAATATCGATTCCCTTTGATTTTTTTATGTTGGAAAGGGCTTCTTTGATAATGGACAATGTTTTTAGACCCAAAAAGTCCATTTTGATCAATCCCACATTTTCAATAACGGAACCTTCGTATTGAGTTACCAATAGTTCTTCATCACTGCCTTTTTCTTTAGCAGTACTTAGCGGAATATAATTTGTCAGGTCATCTGCTCCGATAATTACTCCACAAGCATGTACTCCGATTTGACGTACCGTACCTTCTAACATTTCCGCATATTTCAATGTGCTTGAAAGATTTTCATCAGAAGAATTTCTGGCTTCCATCAGCTCTGGCACGCGTTCCAGGCAGTTAGCAATGTTAACTTTTGGAGCTTTCCCAGTTGCTTTATCTTCTGGAAAACGATCCGGAATTAATTTAGTCAAGCGATCCGCTTCTGAAAGAGGCAGTTTTTGTACACGAGCCACATCTTTAATAGATGATTTAGTGGCCATTGTTCCATAAGTGATAATGTGTGCTACTTTCTCTTTCCCATATTTATCTGTTACCCAGCGCAAAACGTCGCTTCTTCCATCGTCGTCAAAATCAATATCGATATCAGGCATTGAAATACGGTCAGGATTCAAAAACCGCTCAAATAGTAAGTCGTATTTTAAAGGATCTATATCTGTAATGCCTAAACAAAATGCAACAGCAGAACCAGCAGCAGAACCCCTTCCTGGTCCTACGGAAACATTCATGCTTTTAGCTGCTTGGATAAAATCTTGTACGATAAGAAAATATCCTGGGAATCCCATCGTTTTCATGGTTTCCAGTTCAAATTCAATCCTCTCTAATACTTCCGGAAGAATAGGATTACTATATCTATATTTTGCTTTATCTAATGTTAGCTCCCGCAAATAATCGGCTTCAAATTTAATACGTATTACTTTGTCGTATCCACCGAGCTTGTCAAAGCGGGAATTATCCTCTTTGTTGAATTCTTTTTTTAGATCTTCTTCAGAATATTTTTGCCGGTATGAATCTTCTGTACCGAAGGATTCCGGAATCGGGAAGGCCGGCATAATCGGATCGGAATCAATATTATAAAATTCAACTTTTTCAGCAATTTCAATAGTATTGGTTAATGCTTCAGGAATGTCGAAAAAAATAGAATTCATTTCTTCTTGGCTTTTTAGCCATTCCTGCTTGGTATAACGCATGCGATTCTGATCATCTAGATCTTTCCCTGTACTTAAGCAAATTAGCCGATCATGTGCTTCGGAATGTTCTTCATCGACAAAATGAACATCATTCGTGGCGATAATTTTTGTATCGGTTTTGCGGGCTAATTCGATGATTTTTCCGTAGACTTCTACTTGTTTTTCGTAAGTTGAATAATCGGCTCCTGGTTTATCAGTTTGATGTCTTTGTATTTCTATATAAAAATCATCTTCGAAGATATTTTTGAACCAAGATATAGCATCTTCAGCTCCATCTAAATCGCCGGAATTTATTTTTCTTGGAATTTCTCCTCCAAGACATGCTGAACAGACAATCAGACCTTCACTGTGTTTTTTTAAAATATCTTTATCAATGCGTGGACGATAATAATATCCGTCTATCCATGAAGAGGAAACTAACTTACATAAATTTTGATATCCTTTTTTGTTTTTAGCAAGAAGAAGTAAATGCCACCCACTACCATCTTCTTTCAATGTTTTATCAAAACGTGTACGACGAGCACAATAGGCTTCAACTCCGATAATTGGCTTGAATTTTTCTTCTTCGTTTTTTTCTTTATTTATATTATTGACATAATCTAAAAATTCTTTTATGCCGAACATGTTTCCATGATCAGTTAAAGCAATTGCTTTCATTCCGCATTTTAAGGCTTTGTTTACAAGCCCGGGAACAGAAGACATTCCATCTAATAAAGAATAATGGGAGTGCACATGTAGGTGCACAAATGGGTGTGTTATATTGGTTGATTGTTTGTCTGACATTCTCTTTTTGAATTATTTGAGCATGTAAAGATATGTAATTTTACATACTTCTAGGGTTTTTGTCTGTGAGTTTATTTGTAAAATTAAACCATTTATTTGTAAAAATAGTTCAACTATAAATTCTTAACACTAATCAATTCAGCTCGGAAGTATATTTGCCGTATGAAAAAACGACTCCTTGTATTGGTTTATTTTTTTATGTTAACTTTCTCTTTTTATGGAGGAGAACGTTATTACTTTTCTAACCTGACCGTGAGGGATGGATTGTCTCAAATTTCTGTTTTATGCGCTTTTCAAGATAGTCAAGGTTTTATGTGGTTTGGAACCCGTAATGGCTTAAATAAATTCGATGGATATAGTTTTGAGGCTTTTTATAATGATCCTTTCGATAGTACTTCAATCAGCAATAACCAAATTCTTTGTATTTCAGAAGATCCAAATAAAAACCTTTGGATTGGTACTCGTCATGGGTTGAATAAATTTGACTTGAAAACACGTAAAGCCAAACGTTACTTCCAAGATGAAGACAGGCAAGAACATAATTATGAATTTGTTTTTGCCCTTTCTTGGGATAAAAGAGGTCGTTTGTGGATGGGAACGGAAAAAGGACTTGCCGTTTATGATCCGGAAACAGATAAGATATCGTCATTTAATCCTGATGGTATTTTTACTAATAATCCTGTTTATGCATTAGTCAAGAGTCAGGAAGATAATGTTTTGTATTTAGGGACCAGGTATTCCGGATTGTTGGAATTTAATACAGAAACTCTTAGCTATAAAATGTACAAATTCAAAGAAGATGAATCTAATTCAAACATTAATGATGTTAGATGTTTGTATGTAGATAAAAATCTTCAATTGTGGGTAGGTACTTTTGGTGGAGGAATAAATATTCTGAAAAACGTTGGAGGTGAAAAAAAATTGGTTCGGTATCATGCAAATTTAACAAGTGAAAATATCCGTTGTTTTGCAGAATCTCCGAGTGGAGAAATATTGATAGGTACCTCCAATGGAATGAATATTTTAGATCCTAAAACCGGAAATGTAGAATATTATAATGTTTCAGATTCCGAACGAGGTAATCTTACTCATTTTTCTGTTTATTCTATTTTGTATGACAAAACTAATACTCTGTGGGTGGGAACCTATTCAGGAGGTATTGATTATTATAATCGTTATGGGAATCGTTTTAAATCGTATTTCCCGATGATAAACCGGAAAGTTACACGAAGTATTTATAGCCATATATTGGAATATAATTCATATTTATACATTGCTACAGAAGGAGATGGTTTGTTAGAATATGATTTGCAAAAAGAAACTTACAAGTTTTATAATTTGACCTCAGAATATGGGATTTCGTATGACAAAAACATAATTAAATCATTGTGTTTAGATGGAGATGTTATTTACTGTGGAACGAGTACTGGATCTATTTATTCTTTTGATGCGAAAACCAAGAGTTTTTCTCTTTATTATAGGGAAAGTCGAAAAAAAATGAAGAGTAATGTCATCTATGAAATAAAAAAAGACAAGAATGATGGTAGTTTAATTGTAGCAAGTGTGGGAGGTTCTGGATTTATAAAAGTATTTCCGAATGGAAGAATTCAATCGGATTTTCCTGTAGTAGGTAAAGAAGATTTTGTTTTTCGTAGTGCTTTGTGTTTTCTTGAGATAGAGAAAAATGTGTTTTTGGTTGGTACAAGATATGATGGATTATATAGATATGATTATGAAAACCATTTTCTTACAAATTATAAAAAAACACACGGAAAGCCGGATACAGATGTGCTTGATAAACAGATAAATCAGATTTATAAAGATAGTTATGGAAGAATATGGTTGGCAACTTTTGGAGGTGGATTAATTCATTTTGATCCTCAGAAAGAGATATTTACCACATATGGAGTTGACGAAGGTTTATTGGATAATAACGTTTGCATGATACTGGAAACTCCGGATAAACATTTTTGGATCACTACATCTTCGGGGATTTCTGACTTTGACCCTAGAACTAAAATATTTAAAAATTATACTCATTCCGATGGAATAAATATTAATGAATTCACTCCTCAGTCAGGGCTATTGTCGAAAAACGGACAGATTTATTTTTGTGGAGATAATGGATTTGTATCTTTTGATCCGGCAAAAGTATCACCTAATCCGTTTATTCCTCCGATTGTTATCAGTAATTTTTACATCAATAATCTAAAAATAGTACCAGGAGGAAAAGATGGGATATTAAAAGGATGTATTTCAAGTGAAAATGAGGTTGTTTTGAAATATGATCAATCAAATATAGCTATAGAATATGCTGCTTTAAGTTATGTTTCCCCTTATAAAAATCAATATGCGTATAAATTAGAAAATTTTGATAAAGAATGGAATGAGGTAAAGAACAGAAGGATTGCATATTATACTAATATACCTGTTGGAACATATACGTTTAGGGTGATAGGTTCCAATAATGATGGAATTTGGAATGATGTTGGAGCAAGTATAAAAATAGTTATTTTACCTCCTTTTTGGAAAACATGGTGGGCTTATTGTTTGTATTTTATTATAATTTTTTTAGTACTGTGTTTTGTTTATTATTATTTCAGAGAAAAACAAAATCTGCAAAATGATATACAAATAAAGAAAATGGAGGCTAAGGCCCAACAGGAGTTTCATGAAGAAAGGAATAAGCTCTTTACTAATTTTTCTCATGAATTGCGTTCCCCATTGACATTGATTTTAAGCCCGTTGGAAGAAATGGCTGATGTTTCGGAGCTTCCAGTGAAATGGAAAAACCGCCTGGAAATAATGAGGAGTAACGCACGCCGTCTTTTGAGATTGGTCAATAATTTGATGGATTTTACTAAAAAAGAAAGTGGAACTATGCGGTTAAAAGCGGCAGAAGGAAATATTGTAAGGTTTTCTGAAGAAATGTACCTTTTATTTACCGAATTAGCAATTTCCAGGAATATTACATTCCGATTCAATCCTTCAAGGAGGGATATTGCAATTTGGTTCGATAGGGATTTAATGGAAAAGGTATTTTATAATTTTCTGTCGAATGCATTTAAAAATACACCTAATGGGGGTAATGTGGAAATTCGTTTAAGTGTGAAAACTGTTTCAGAGTTGAGGAAAATGAATTCAGAACGGGTTCGTAGACTTCCTGAAAATATTTCATTTTTGTTGATAGAAGTACAAGATTCAGGGGTTGGAATCCCTTCGGGTGAGTTGATGAAGATATTTGCCCCATTTTACCAGGTTTCTCAGAATGAACATGCCGGATCTGGTACAGGTTTAGGATTGAGCTTGAGTAAATCAATTATTGAAATGCATCATGGGGTGGTATGGGCGGAAAATGTCAATCCTTCAGGGGCATTATTTAGATGCGTGCTTCCTACAGGAAAAGAATTGTTTAAAGAAGAGGAAATATGCGAAAATTATAGAAGTAGTGAGGATGTGAGTCATTATACAGTTGAGATTCCTCGTGAAGAGTTGATGGTGAGTCATTCAAAAAAGAAGAAATATACTATATTGGTTGTAGAGGATAATAATGATGTCCGTCATTATATGGTTTCTCATTTGATAGAATTATATAATGTTATAGCTTGTTCTAATGCCATGGAAGGAATAGAAAAGGCCATACATTTTCTTCCGGATTTGATTCTTTCTGATTTGATGATGTCTCAAATGGATGGTTTGGAAATGTGTCATAAATTGAAAGCAGACATGCGAACAAGTCATATTCCTATAATTATGATTACTGCTCGTACCACTGCGAAAGATATACAGGTGGGTTATGAATCCGGAGTAGATGATTATATAACTAAACCATTTAATACTCAGGTATTGTTGTCTCGGATTGACAATTTATTGCAATCTCGAGAAAAACTAAAAGATATATATGGGAAAAGATTTTCTTTGAAATCATTTGGAGTTGAAACAAATTCGCTTGATGAAAAATTTATGCAAAAGTTGTATGAAATCATGTATGAAAATTTTTCGAATCCGGATTTGAATTTAGATAGCTTTTGTAAAGAGATTGGAATGAGCCGTTCTAATCTATATCGTAAAATTAAACAAATAACCAATCTTTCTCCTAATGAATTTGTTCGGAATTTCAGATTAGAAATGGCTGCGAAACTTTTAAAGGAATCTAAAATGTCTGTCTCTGAGGTTTATGTGGCTGTGGGATTTAATAGCCATGCTTATTTTTCTAATTGTTTCAAAGCCTTGTATGGTATGTCCCCATCAGATTACGCAATACAAAATGAATGAATTTTACAAAGTTTTGACCGTTTTTTGCAAATAGATTTTTCTATATAAACATACATTTGTATGCTAATATTTTTTATGATAAAACTACAAATAATAAATAACTTCATATCCATGAGAATAAAGCTCTTTTCTACAATGATCTTCTTAACTATTAGTGCTGCAATTTTTGCTCAAGGAGTCATTTCTAATGGAGATATGTCTGAATGGACAAGCGGGAATAACCTTCCTGATGCTTATTCAATAACCCATCCGAAACAGTCAACCCAAACAGATGCCATTAATTTTTTCAAAAAAGATCCGATGGGATATAAAGGGACGAAAAACGCACTTAAAATGTTTCGTAACCACAGTAATGCCCCTAGCGGAAGATTTTTTATTACGCCTTATGCTTTTTTGGAAGATGGAATTTACGTGTTGACTTTTTACTTAAAAGGAAATGGTTGGTTACGTTCTGTGAATTTGGTTACCGAAAATGGTATGCCGAGTACAGGGTCAACATCTTATGACGAAACTTATGTTTGGCAACCCATGGGAAGTGATACCGATTTTAAAAATGCTACTACTCGTGTAACTTTATCTAATTGGACGAAATATACTCATAAATATGAAGTAAAACAAGGAACCTATTGTTTAGGGATCAATCACAATAATTATAAATCATCAGGTGGGGTTGATACTTTGTGGATTGCTGACATCAGTCTAAAACCATATGAAGCTCCTAAATTAACAGAATTGAAAGTTGCTGGTGTTATAATTCCCAATTTTTCTTCTGAAATTTACACTTATGAGTACAAATTGCCGTATTCCAATGGAAATACAAACTTTCCGGCAATAACTTATACGGCAGGTGAAGATGTATCTGTTAATGTTACTCCTGCTACAAATCTTTCAGGTACTGAATCTGCCCGGACAGCAACAATTAAGGTAACGAATAATGATGATACCAGTGATTATACTACATATAAAATTATATTTGTTAGAGCAGGGGGTCCGAACAACGCACAGCTTGATGGTATTGAGATAAATGGAGAAAGAATGACTACTTTCAGTATGTCAAAAACATCATATAATTATTGTTTACCTTATACTACAACATCAAATCCTGTAATTCATCCATTAACTTTTGCTGAAGGTGCTACATATATTTTAATACCAGCTGTTAATATTTTTGGTACAGAGGCAGAACGTACTGCACATATAAATGTAGAGTCGGAAGATAAAACAAGTACCCAAAGTTATTACATTACTTATAATGTAATTCCTGAGTTGGATTTAATACTTGCTATTGGCCAATCAAATATGGCAGGTAGAGGAGTGATGGATCCAAGTAAGGGAGATCAGGATGCCCTATCAGGTGCTTGGTTATTTGATTTGTACAACCAATGGGAGCCGGCGTCTAATCCTATGAATAGGAATTCTGAGATAAAAGATCCTAAGAAGTATCAAGGAATGAATCCTTCTTATATGGTAGCAAAGAAAGTTTCTGAAGTAACAGGAAGGCCTATGGGAATGGTTGTAAATGCCAGAGGAGCAACAAAAATAGAATCTTGGTTAAAAGGAGCTACTGATGGATATTATGCTTCTTCAATCAAGCGATCTAAAGAAGCTCAAAAATGGGGTAAGTTTAAAGCGATCATATGGCATCAAGGAGAAGGTAACATATCAGCTGCTTCAAAATATATCACACAATTAAAAAGTTTGGTAGGAGATTTACGTGCAGATTTAAATGATCCTGAATTGTTTTTTGTTGCAGGAGAGTTATCTCATTGGAGAAGTGGCACAACTGGTACTAATACTGCTATATTTAATGCAATGATAGATACTATTTCAAAATTTCTGCCTTATTCAGGAACTGCTACAACAGAAGGATTGCAACCAATAGTGACGAGTAGTAGTAGTGGGCTTCCGGATTATAACGATCCTCATTTTGATCGGGAAAGTCAATTGATTTTAGGAGAGAGGTATGCTGATATTATCTTAAATAATGTATATAAAAATCAATCTACAGAACCTCAACGGTTTTTTGATAAAAACATAGCTCAGATTTATACAAAGGGGAATATGATCTGTGTCAAATTAAATGAGACTTCTGAAGCTAACGTTAGAGTTTCGGATATTATGGGAAGACCAGTAATATATACCCATTTTTCTCAATATATAGAGATTCCTGTTTACACAAAAGGTATATATCTGGTGTCTGTTGGAAATAAAAATGCGAAAGTGATAATACGATAATTAATTTTTAATTTTAATACAAGAAAAACAATTATTTTATGAAAAAAACAACTATTTTTTCATGTCTGTTAGCCTTCTTGTTAACCTTTCCTTGGGTACACAATTATGGACAAATCGGGCAGAACAGAGTGCAAGTGAGCGGAGTTGTTATGGACTCGAATAAAGAGCCTTTAACTGGAGTAACGGTACAATTAAAAGGTGCTGGGTCTGGTACAATTACCGACATTGATGGAAAGTATACTATCAATGTTCCTCCAGGAAAAGCAACTTTAGTATTTTCTTATGTGGGTTTTCAAACCATTGAAATGTCTGTTAAAAGTAGCATACTCAATGTAGAGATGCAAGAACTTGTCAAAGAGTTGGATGACGTAGTGGTTATCGGTTATGGTCAGGCTAAGAAACGTGATATAACCGGTGCTATAAGTTCTGTTTCATCCAAAGACATTGATGCACAAACTCCTGTCAATGTTTTTGACGCATTACAAGGACAAGTAGCTGGGGTTGAAATCGTGACCGGTTCAGGAGCTCCAGGTGAAAGTTCTGTAGTAAGAGTGCGTGGTACTGCAACTTTTGAAGCAGGAGCCAGTCCTCTTTATGTGGTTGACGGTGTGATTTATGACAATATTGATGACTTGAACCCTGAAGATATTGAATCAATTGAAGTTTTAAAAGATGCTGCATCAGCCGCTATTTATGGCTCTCGTTCTGCTAATGGAGTATTCTTGATTACCACTAAACAGGGAGAGTCAAAAACTAAACTGGATATCCGTTACGTTCGTAGTTACAGCAATTATATTCGTAAAATGCCGCAAACAAATAGTGAAGAACGGAAATATTATGATTTCTACAGACGTAAAATCTCTACGGAACGTAATGAAACGGCTGTTGGTTTTACTCCACTTGTTGATACTTTGGCTTATTTTACCAATCAAGATCAGGATTTACAAGAATTATTGTTTCAAACAGCTGTAAGAAACGATATTAATATGACTGCTAGTGGAGCTACGGATGTATTTAAATATTATATTAATGCCGGTTATTTGGATGAAACTGGTATTATTGTAAATAGTGGATATAACCGTATTACGTCCCGTGTGAATGCTGAATATAAGCCTAGCAAAAAATTAACAATAGGAAATAAAATCTATTTCAGCTATTCTAACAAGAAGGGTATAGATGAAGCAGGTGTTTTGAACCAATTATTGGAACGTATACCTTATTGGGCTGTTTTTAATCCCGATGGTACCTATACAGGAAATGTCTCCAGTAGACGTAATCCTTATGCAGTAGCAATGACTGATATTGATTTGGAACAAAATTATAAGGCAACATTGTACGAATATCTTACCTATAAGTTTGACAAAAGGTTTACATTCAGTACAAACCTCCAAACCAATTTTAATCTTAGAAGAGAACAATTTTATCGCCCTACTCCTCAATTGCATTCAACCGAAAGAACTACCGGAAGGGATTATTCTACTTTAAATTATGATTGGACTAATGAAAACTTTTTATCTTATAAACAAACTTTCAAAAGAAATCATACGGTAGATGCAATGTTGGGAGGAAGTATACAAAGATGGCACCGCGAGCAAATTCGTTTAGTGGGATATGATTATACCACAGATGAAATTTATACTTTGAATGCCGCTTCAGATTATGATATTAAAAGTACTTATACCCGTATTTTCGAACATAGCATGGTCTCTTTTTTCGGAAGGGCAGGATATAATTATAAATCAAGGTATTTATTTAATGCAAACTTGCGTTATGACGGTTCTTCCCGTTTTGGACCGGATAGCCGTTGGGGATGGTTCCCTTCTGCATCTGCAGCATGGCGTTTCTCTGATGAAACATTTACCCGTTGGATGAAGCCATTTATATCTGATGCCAAATTACGTGTAAGTTATGGTGTAACTGGTAATGAGAGTATCGGAGACTATGCTTGGATGACATTGTATCGCCCTGATTTTATTTATGAGGATGAAAATATGAATATGTCTGGTATTAGTCAAGCAACAGTTTCATTCCCAGGATTGAGTTGGGAAGAAACAGCTCAGTTTAATGTGGGATTGGACTTGTTTATGATGAAAAACCGTATCAAATTTGTAGCAGATTATTACACTAAAAAAACAGATAGACTTCTTAACCAATTGCAATTGCCTAAAGAAACAGGTTATAACTCATATTATAAAAATGTGGGAGGAATGACCAATGAAGGATTGGAGTTGGCTGTTTCTTGGGATGCCATTCGTAATAAAAAATTCAGATGGACATTGAATGTTAACTTTACAACTAATAATTGTGTGATAGATAATATTCCGGATGGTATACCTTTTTATAAAGGAACCAATGATGCAATTTACATTCAAGAAGGTGCCCGTTTGGGAGAATTTTATGGATATAAATTTTTGAGGATATTCCCTTATGATGAATCTAATTCATATTCAGATAAATGGGAACCTTTGACTCCTCATTTCAACCCTGACGGATCATTTAAAGAATATACATTGAATGGACAGAAATATGATACTGATAATCGCAAGATTTTTCAAAAAAAGGCTGTTGATGGGACCATTCTTAGAGGTGGAGATGTAGATTTTGTAGATACAAATGGAGATGGAACAATTGATATGTCTGATAAAGATTATATTGGTTGCGCACAGCCTGATTTCTTCGGAGG
>JAVBMM010000067.1:0-13725 GCA_031552425.1 Bacteroidales bacterium
GCAAAGGCGTCCAATATTGTTTTTAGCGATCAGAGATATGGAGCTATCGCCGAAATGAAATTAAAAGGCAGAACGATCATATTGCTAAAACCTTCCACATACATGAATTTAAGCGGAAACTCTATCCGGTATTGGATACAAAAAGAAAATATTCCAACAGAAAATTTATTAGTTGCTGTAGATGACATTGCTTTGCCTTTCGGAACATTACGCTTAAAAATAAAAGGAAGCGATGCCGGACATAATGGATTAAAATACATTCAAGAAACGCTTGGAACACAAATATATAACAGACTCCGTTTCGGTATCGGAAACGACTTTCCACAAGGGAGACAAATAGATTACGTATTAGGAGAATTTTCCAATGAAGAAAAAGAATCATTACCACAACGTATAGAAACCGCGGGAGAAATAATTAAAAGTTTTTGCTTAGCGGGAGTTAACAACACCATGAATCTATACAATAACAAATAAATTTTCTATAAAAACATTCAAATTAAACTATATAACTCATTGTAAATACTAAAATTAAACCATGAATGAAGTAAGGATAGATAAATGGATGTGGGCAACCAGAATTTTCAAAACAAGAACAATTGCTGCAGAAGCTTGTAAAAAAAACAGGGTAATGATCAATAATGTATCTGTGAAAGCTTCCAGAATGATCAAAACAGGCGATGTTTTACAAATCAGAAAACCTCCGATAACTTATTCTTTCAAAGTACTTCAACTCACGGAAAAACGTATGGGAGCCAAATTAGTTCCCGAATATTTAGAAAATGTTACTCCCAAAGAACAATACGAAATCCTTGAGCTAAATAAAATCAGTGGATTTGTAGATCGTGCAAAAGGGACCGGAAGACCTACCAAAAAAGACCGCCGTAACCTTGATGAATTTATCACTCCCACTTATGCTGACAACTTTGATTTTGATTTTGACTTCGAAGAATAATACATCTGAACCAATCTTTTGCAATTGTTTATTCAAAATCCAACTCCTAACTTCCCCTGTAAATCCCAAAAATTGGAACAAATTCAAAAATATTTCTCAAAAAAGGCCTGAAATAGACAAAATCTATTTTATCTTTGTCTATTCATCTTAAACTAAAAAAATTAAAATATGATTATCGATTCTTTAAAAAATTCAGCTCGTTACGAACAGCTTAATCCGTATTTCAAACAAGCTTTTGATTATCTTAAAGCATTAGATTTCTCCAATTTGGAAGCAGGGAAAACCATCTTGAAAGAAAACACATTGATCATTATGATTAATGATACAAAATTAAAAAACAAGCAAGATGCAAAGCTGGAAGTTCATGATAAGTTTATCGACATCCAGATTCCGGTAACTACAAATGAAGCTTTCGGATGGAAAGAACGTTCTATTTGTTCAAATGTTACAGCGCCTTATAATACAGAAAAAGATATCGAATTTTACGGAGATATCCCTACAACTTATTTCACATTACAACCCGGAGAATTTGCCATATTTTTCCCGGAAGACGCTCATGCACCATGTGTAGGTGAAGGAGATATCAGAAAAATCATTGTTAAAGTACTTTGTGCTTAATACAAAAATCTAAAATTTCTCGGAATAAATCCTTCCAGCATGAAACAAGCGTTGAATCTGATCAAAAATGATACTTGGTTAACTCCTTATGAGAAAGCCATATCCGGTCGGTATTCAAATGCAGTAAAAAAAGAAGCTGAATTAACTGGAAATGGCCAAATTTCATTAAAAGATTTTGCTTCCGGATATTTATATTTTGGACTACATAAAACAGCTTCCGGGTGGATTTTCAGGGAATGGGCTCCCAATGCCACACAAATATATTTAATAGGCACATTCAACAACTGGTCTGAGCAAGAAGAATATAAACTAATCCGTTTGGAAAATGGTGTTTGGGAAGTCCAATTACCTTCTCATAAACTAAAACACGAAGATTTATTCAAGCTCAAAGTACATTGGAATGGAGGAAATGGAGAACGAATCCCAGCTTGGATAAGGCGTGTAGTACAGGATGAGCAAACACATATTTTCAGTGCACAAGTTTGGGATCCCACACATCCTTATCAATTAAAAAATAAACATTTCAAACCAAACACTTCTCCTCTACTGATTTATGAGTGCCACATTGGAATGGCAACCGAGGAAAAAAAGGTTGGTACATACAATGAATTTAGAGAGAAAGTACTTCCAAGAATCAAAGAAGACGGATATAATGCTATACAAATCATGGCTATACAGGAACATCCATATTATGGTTCTTTCGGATACCATGTTTCCAGTTTTTTTGCTGCTTCTTCCCGTTTCGGTACACCAGAAGAGCTTAAACAACTGATTGACACAGCGCATGAAATGGAAATTACTGTAATAATGGATATTGTTCATTCTCATGCGGTAAAAAATGAAACGGAAGGCTTAGGACGTTTTGATGGATCATACCACCAATATTTTCATGAAAATGGTCGCCGGGAACATCCTGCCTGGGATTCACTTTGTTTTGATTATGGGAAAAATGAAGTTTTACATTTTCTACTTTCTAATTGCAAATTCTGGCTGGAAGAATATAAATTTGACGGATTTCGTTTTGATGGAGTAACATCCATGCTTTACTATAGTCATGGCTTAGGCGAATCTTTTACAAATTATTCGGACTATTATAACGGACATCAAGATGGCGATGCCATTTGTTACCTAACATTGGCTAACAAACTGATTCATGAAGTCAACCCCAATGCTATCACAATCGCAGAAGAAGTGAGTGGAATGCCTGGTTTAGCGGCTCCAATAAAAGATGGCGGATATGGATTTGACTATCGTATGGCAATGAATATTCCTGATTACTGGATTAAAACACTTAAAGAAAAAAAAGATGAAGACTGGCATCCTTCTTCAATTTGGTGGGAAGTAACAAATCGAAGGAAGGATGAAAAAACTATCAGCTATGCAGAAAGCCATGATCAAGCCTTAGTAGGAGACAAAACTCTAATTTTTTGGCTAATTGATGCAGATATGTATTGGCACATGTCCAAACATGAGCATACATACTCGGTTGACAGAGGTATTGCCTTGCATAAAATGATTCGTTTGATTACTTCTTCCACCATCAATGGAGGATATCTGAATTTCATGGGAAATGAATTCGGGCATCCGGAATGGATCGATTTTCCAAGGCAAGATAACGGTTGGTCGTACAAATATGCACGAAGACAATGGCATCTAGTAGATGACGAAAACCTGAAATATCAATATCTGGGAAATTTTGACAAAGAGATGATACAATTGATAAAAAGTATCAAGAATTTCCAAGAAACTCCTATTATTAAACTTTGGGACAATGATGGAGACCAAGTATTAGCCTTTCAGCGAAAAGATTTAATTTTCGTTTTTAACTTCAATCCGATAAAATCATTTACGGATTATGGATTTCTCACATCACCGGGAACATATAAAGTCATTCTAAATACAGACGATCCTGAATTCGGAGGATTTGGTTCATCTGATGATACAGTTCCTCATCATACACAATTTGACGAATTGTACAAAAAAGAGAAGAAAGAATGGTTAAAGTTATATCTTCCTGCACGTACAGCCATGGTTCTAAAAAAGAAAAATTAAATATGAAATTATATCCACTCAAATTCAAGCCTATACTTAAGCCTGTAATATGGGGAGGAGATGAAATTTGTAATTTCAAAGGAATTTCTCCAAAACAAAAAGGAATCGGAGAAAGTTGGGAAATATCTCATGTAAAAGACAGCATATCTATCGTTTCTGAAGGAAATCTATCCGGAAAATCACTGGAAGAGTTAATTCATATTTTCAAAGAAGATATCTTAGGGAAAAAAGTAATCAAACAATCAGGAGAAACATTTCCATTACTTATCAAATTTATCGATGCGAAAGACGATTTATCCATTCAAGTACATCCTGATGATATTTTAGCAAAAAACAAACACAATTCTTTTGGAAAAACGGAAATGTGGTATGTAGTTAATGCAACCAAAGGAGCCAAATTATATTCTGGATTTAAACGAAGCATATCATCAAAAGAGTATATTCAAAAGGTACAAAATGACACCTTCATAGGTGCATTGCAACAATACAACGTCCAACAGGGAGATGTGTTTTTTTTACCAGCAGGACGAGTACATTCAATCGGAGCCGGATGTTTCATAGCTGAAATACAGCAAACATCTGATATTACCTACCGGATTTACGACTACAACAGGGAAGATTCTTCCGGCAATAAACGAGAATTACATACTGAAAATGCCAAAGATGCTATTGATTATAAAATAGATTCAAAAGGTTATAAGACTGAATATGAAGCATTAAAAAATACTGTTGTTCCTATTGCTTCCTGCCAATACTTTACAACAAATCTTATTGATATAGATAAAAACATGGAAAGAGATTTTTCCCAAGTCGATTCTTTCGTTATCTATATATGTTTAGAAGGAAATTTATCTCTATATGATTCAAACAATTATGACATCCAACTTAAACAAGGAGATTCAATATTAATTCCTGCCATATGTAAAAATAAGATTTTCATTATTCCTCATCCGGAATGTAAATTATTAGAAACATTTGTCGGAGAGTAATTACAAAATCAAGCCTTTTGTTGCCAAAAATTCCAAGATTCAAAAGCCTGAAGTAAAAGCATTTCCAATCCGTTTTTCACTATAGCGCCATGCTCTTTTCCTTTTTTAAGGAATAAGGTCTCATCAGGATTATATAATAAATCGTACAATAAATGCTTTTCTGTCAATAAATCATATGGAATATCCGGAGCTACATCCACTTTTGGAAACATTCCTACCGGAGTACAATTCACAATCACAGTATATTCCCGAATGATCTCCGGAGTAAGTTGATTATATCCAATTACCTCCTCAGAAGCTGTCCTGGAAACAAAAAGAGATGCTATATTCAATTGTTTCAATCCGTGAAATACAGCTTTAGAAGATCCACCAGTTCCTAAAATCAAGGCTTTTTTATGGCGTTCATGTAATAATGGTTCTATAGAATGCTTAAATCCTAATATATCAGAATTATATCCAATCAACTTCAACTTTTTCCCTTGCCGGATAAATTTAATAACATTGACAGCACCTATGGCTTTTGCATTAGGCCCTATTTCGTCCAAATAAGGAATTATTTGTTCTTTATACGGAATAGTAACATTCAACCCGCAAAGATTAGGATTAGCCCGAATAATCTCCGGAAATTCTTTAATAGATGGTATTTCAAAATTTACATATTCAGCATCAATACTTTCAGCAGTAAACTTTTCATTGAAATAACTTTTTGAAAAAGAATGTTTTAACGGATATCCGATCAATCCATATTTATCCATATATACTTGTATTTATTAAAGCACAAATTTACATATTTTTTCAAATTCCCAAATTCATATCCTTAGGATATTTCACACTATATTTAATTTTATAAACCTTTGTTTCTCCTGGTTTCAGAGGAAACTCCCAAGTTAAAGTTCCTATTTCTTCATTAACATGGGCTCCGTCCGTTTCAATTACCTTGACAACAATACTTTTATCTGTAGAAATAGGAAATTGATCTTTCAATATCATATTAACAGATGTATTTTTATTATTTTTCACTGTAAGTTGATAAGCAAATTGTTGTTCTTTATCATTTCCTAAAAATTTAGAAGAAGTATAATCTTGCATTTTTTCACGCTTCACAACAATCCTTTTATCATCACCCAAAGTAAGATGTAACACTTCTTGTGTAGAATTCGGATCTATCATGGATTTTCCGATATAAGTTCCTGCATAAGTTATACTTGCCTCTCCTCCTAAAAGATTATATTTCGACCAATCTTTGATGCCGGCCAATAAATAAGTTGCTTTATCTAATTTCGGAGCGCAATAATATTCATACGTTGCAGGTAATTCAAGCGTACGAAGAGTTACTGATTGCTCTTTTCCTGTAGAGAGAAGATTATAAGGTAAATCGATTTTATAAGTCATATCGATTTCATTTACAGATTCAGTAACAAAAGTACTTTTCAAGGTTACCTGAAATACTCCATTGGCAGCTCTTGAGCCATAAACAGCAGTAGATGAAGTATCTTTAAGAAAATCTACTCTTTCTATCATATTCGGATCTATTTTTTCAAAGTCTTCTGAAGACATAATTTGTCCGTTAACAACATAGATAGGATTATTTCCAGAATCGAAAGTAGATGTACCACGAAGCCTCACTACAGATTCTTTAGATTTAGAGTAAGATATGGAATTCTGCACAACAGCTTTTTCATCTAAGACTTCCATAGCTTTCATAGATATATTTTGTCTGGAAGAAAGAAACCAAGCATTAAACACCGGAGCCGTTTTTCCATTGCTCGGAGTTGATGTAGAAAGAGTTAGAGAGACTTTACTCCAATCAATCCCTGTTGTTTGCATAAACTTCGCTTTACAGATCATTTTTACAGGTTTATCTGAAGATTCCACCTGTAAATCATAATATGGCATCCAATAAGCAGCAGAAGTATAGTAAGAAATTTCTAAATCATAAGTCCCTGTCAATGGGGCAATTAATTTTAAACGAAGTTTTCCTGACACTTTGTTATTTTTCCCGGATTCCTGATCCAATTGAGCTTTTAAAACAGCAATTCTATTCTTATATCTGGTAATGGTTTCTTCTGCATTACTTTTTTCCGTTTCCAATTCGATTGATTTGGATTTATAATAATCCATCATTCTCATCAATTCTGTTACAGTTACACCTGTTTGAGTTCCTCCTATAGATTTATTTTCCTGAAGAAGAGTTTGTAACTCTTTATTAGTTTCAAGTATCACTTCTAAACGCTTCAATTCTTTATTGTAAAAAGAAATGGAGTCCTGTAGTTTTTGAGTTGATGTCAAAGAAGGTTTAGATGAAGACAAATAATCCTTGAAAAATTCAGAGCCCATAATGGTAACTCCTCCGGAACAATTTATTTTTAAACTGTTAGTGTTGATTGAAGAACTTAATCCCTCAATTATAAGATCATTATTTCCTAAAGAAAGAGCAGGTTTCGCTACATGAGTTAATTCTGTTCCCAACCTAAAAATAGTAGCAGACTCTATTTTTCCGACAACTGCTTTTTCATCTTGAGCTAATAAAGAACAAACAAAAAAGATAGATAAAAAAGAGATGACAAGCATTTTCATAATATTCAATTAAAAGTTTAGTTACAGATGATTAAAATTATATCCTTCAATTACTTAACAGATAAATACATAGAACAAATTCCTAATGTATAAGTGGTATTGTAAACATTATCAAATCCATTTTTCTTCAAAATCTTCACCATTTCTTCACCTTGCGGAAAAAGGGAAATCGATTTCGGAAGGTAATTATATGCCACAGTATTTTTCGACACAAAACGTCCTACTCCGGATACGATTATTTTTGAATAGATAGAATATAATTGCTTCATAGGAAATTTTTCAGGAGACGACAGTTCCAATATCATCAATTTTCCTCCCGGTTTCAATACCCGGTGGATTTCTTGTAGGCCTTTATCCAAATATTCGAAATTACGGATACCAAAAGCAACCATAGCTGCATCATATGTATTATCAGCTATGGTTAAAGCGGTACAATCTTGCTTCTCAAAGCTAATCTTGTCTGAAAGGCCTGATTGTGCAACTTTTGATTGAGCTACAGCTATCATTTTTGAGGAAATATCAATTCCATGTATATGGGCTGGTTGCAAACGCCGATATGCTTCAATAGCTAAATCTCCGGTTCCTGTGGCAATATCAAGTATAAAATTGGGACGAATATCTTCCAGGGAAAGTATCCCTTTTTTTCTCCAAGATTTATCAATTCCCATAGACAACGTGTGGTTGAGAACATCGTAATCACTCGCAATATCATCAAACATCCGTTCTACCTGAACCGTTTTATTTTCACTCGAATTATAAGGAAATACTTTTTCTGTTCGATACATCAAATATGATTCAAAACTTATTTTTTCAAATAGGCCAATATATTTTTCTCAATCCTGGATTGTACATCAGAAACATCTGCTTTCAAGAACTTCTCTCCCACTATATTTTCATATAACTCAATA
This sequence comes from Bacteroidales bacterium, assembly GCA_031552425.1. Lineage (GTDB taxonomy): Bacteria > Bacteroidota > Bacteroidia > Bacteroidales > Azobacteroidaceae > JAISFI01. The sequence goes on from JAVBMM010000067.1 coordinate 8,097, forward strand.
TAGCGTTCTGAAACACTTTCGCAATATGCAGCTGTCATTTCCGGAACTTTCTGCCCGTCTTTTCCTTGAAATCCATTATCCATCAACCATTTACGAACGAATTCTTTAGACAGCTGTTTTTGTTCTTCACCTTTTTCAAAACGCTGAACATAACCATCTAAATAAAAATAACGAGACGAATCCGGCGTATGGATTTCATCTATCAAATAAATTTTGCCATCTTTTTTACCAAACTCATATTTTGTATCCACAAGTATTAAGCCTTTCTGGGCAGCCATTTCAGTTCCTCGTTGAAACAATGCTTGGGTATATTTTTCCAATTGTTCGTATTCCTCTTTACTCACAAGTCCTTGAGCTATAATTTCTTCTTTAGAAATATTTTCATCATGACCTTCATCTGCTTTAGTAGTAGGAGTAATAATCGGAGTTGGAAACTTTTGATTTTCTTTCATTCCTTCAGGTAAAGCAACACCACAAATAGAACGAGCTCCGGATTTATATTCGCGCCAAGCACTTCCGGTCAAATATCCACGGATGACCATTTCTACTTTATAAGGCTCACACCTTATACCAATAGTCACCATCGGATCAGGAGAAGCTAACTTCCAATTAGGAACAATATCACTTGTTGCATCTAAGAATCTGGAAGCAATTTGATTCAATACTTGTCCTTTATATGGAATTCCTTTCGGAAGCACCACATCAAAGGCAGAAATTCTATCAGTGGCAATCATCACCAATAAGTCATTATTGATAGTATATACATCGCGGACTTTTCCATGATAGACTTTAGTTTGTCCCGGAAAACTGTAATTTGTTTTAACTAACGTATTCATATTATTTATAATTATTTTACAAATACAACTTAAACTATTCCTTTATATTTACAATCAGATTTAATTCATCTAACTGTTCTTGTTCGATTGTAGCCGGCGCATCAATCATCACATCCCGTCCTGAATTATTTTTAGGGAAAGCAATACAATCCCGGATAGAATCTAGTCCTGCAAAAAGTGATACAAAGCGATCAAGACCAAAAGCCAATCCTCCATGAGGAGGAGCGCCATATTTGAATGCATTCATAAGGAATCCGAATTGAGCTTGTGCTTTTTCTTCAGAAAACCCTAAAATTCCAAACATTTTCTTTTGTAAATTACTATCATAAATCCGAATAGAACCTCCACCTACTTCTACTCCATTGATTACCATATCATAAGCATTTGCACGAACGGCTCCCGGATTAGTATCCAACAAAGAAATATCCTCCGGTTTAGGACTTGTAAATGGGTGATGTTTGGCAAAATAACGTTTTAGCTCTTCATCATATTCCAATAAAGGAAAATCTACTACCCACAAGCATTTGTAATTATCCTTATTCCTTAAACCTAAACGAGATCCCATTTCCAAACGAAGTTCACACAACTGTTTTTGTGTCTTTTCTGTTTCTCCGCATAAAATTAAAATCAAATCCCCAGATTTTGCATTACAACGTTCTGTCCACTTTTGTAAATCTTCCTGAGAATAAAATTTATCTATAGATGATTTCAAAGTTCCATCAGCTTCGTAACGAATATAAACCAATCCTTTGGCTCCGATTTGAGGACGTTTTACAAAATCAGTTAACTCATCTAATTGTTTACGGGTATAAGAAGCACATCCTTCCGCACAAATAGCTCCGACATATTCAGCGCTATCAAAAACAGCAAAATCCTTTCCGCCAGTCAAATCTTTCAACTCGACAAATTTCATTTCAAAACGGATATCCGGTTTATCAGAACCGTAGTATTTCATTGCATGATCATACGTCATTCTCGGTAAATCATCGATTTCAATATCTTTTATTTTCTTGAAAAGATGTTTTGCCAAGCCCTCAAACATATTCAAAATATCTTCTTGTTGCACAAAAGACATTTCACAGTCTATTTGTGTAAATTCCGGCTGACGGTCAGCACGTAAATCTTCATCACGAAAACACTTCACGATTTGGAAATAACGGTCGAACCCAGAAACCATCAACAATTGTTTAAATGTTTGAGGAGATTGAGGAAGTGCATAAAACTCTCCCGGATTCATACGAGAAGGAACAACAAAATCCCTTGCTCCTTCAGGAGTAGAACCTATTAACACAGGAGTTTCCACTTCCAAAAAATTACGTTCATCCAAATAACGGCGAGTCTCAAATGCCATTTTATGCCGTAACTCCAAATTTGCCCTCACATTGTTACGACGCAAATCAAGATAACGATATTTCATTCTTAAGTCATCTCCGCCATCAGTATCTTCTTCAATGGTAAACGGAGGAACTTCAGAAGCATTTAAAATATTCATCTCAGAAACATTAATTTCAATATCTCCGGTCGGAATATTTTTGTTTTTATTAAAACGTTCTTGTACAGAACCCGTGACTTGGATCACCCACTCCCGCCCTATTTTAGAAACTTTTTCACAAAGGTCAGCATTTACTTCTTGATTAAAAACCAATTGGGTAATACCGTAACGATCCCGCAAATCAAGGAATATCATTCCTCCCATTTTTCGGTTTTTTTGTACCCAACCAGCCAATGTAACAACTTCATTTAAGTTATTCAAGCGTAGCTCTCCACACGTTTTTGTCCTATACATATGATTTAGTTGTAATGTTTATTAAAAATAAATCACAAATGTACATGATTTTTATAATAATCAAAAGAGTATTTTTATTTTTCGAAATACTAAAATGAGAAACAAAATATAACAGATATGTACATTTGATTCAAAAACTAATTTTCCATAACTTTGTAATCCGAATTTTCAAACAATAAACCATGCGCATTGACATCATGACTGTTTTACCTGAAATATTGGAAAGCCCTTTTAATCAATCTATTTTAAAAAGGGCGCAATCTAAAGGTTTAGTGGAAATCATTATTCATAACTTACGTGATTATTCGACAGATAAAAAACACAAACGAGTAGATGATTATGCTTTTGGAGGAACTGCAGGAATGGTTATGCAATGTGAACCCATTGACCGGGCTATTTCTTCTTTGAAAGAGAAAAGATTGTATGATGAAGTGATATATACCTCCCCTGATGGAGAAAAATTCAATCAACCTATAGCTAACCAACTTTCTTTATACAAAAACCTAATCATTCTTTGCGGACATTATAAAGGAATAGATTACCGTATCCGGGAAAACCTGATTACCAGAGAAATATCCATCGGAGACTATGTGTTGACCGGAGGAGAATTGGCTGCTGCTGTAATGACAGATGCCATTGTTAGATTAATACCCGGAGCCATTGGTGATGAACAATCTGCTCTCTCCGACTCTTTTCAGGACAACTTATTAGCTCCTCCCGTTTATACCCGTCCTGCAGACTACAAAGGGTGGAAAGTTCCGGAAATATTACTTTCAGGGCATCAACGGAAAATACAAGAATGGGAGTTAGAAAAAGCAATCGAAAGAACAAAAAAATTACGTCCGGATTTATTAAACGAACAATTATAAATGAAAAGATAAAATCCTCCATTTTTAATTGGTTTTAGTTCTTCAGTTTTTTATATCTTTGCCATTCAATTCCAATAAATCTAAAAAAGCAACATAAATAATTTCTAAATGAACAATATCCAACTTTTGAATAAGGCGGCTGATAATATTCGTATTCTTTCCGCATCTATGGTAGAAAAAGCAAAATCCGGACATCCGGGAGGAGCTATGGGAGGCGCTGATTTTATTAATGTGTTATACTCGGAATTCATGGTATACGACCCGGAAAATCCATCCTGGGAAGGTCGTGACCGCTTCTTTTTAGACCCGGGACACATGTCACCCATGCTTTATTCTGTACTGGCGCTGACAGGAAAATATTCAATAGATGAATTGAAAGAATTCCGCCAATGGGAAAGTGTTACTCCTGGACATCCGGAAGTGGATGTCAAACGCGGAGTAGAAAACACTTCCGGCCCTCTCGGACAAGGACATACTTATGCTGCAGGAGCTGCTATCGCCGCAAAATTCCTTGCTGCACGTACCGGCAGAGAACTTACTCAAAAAATTTACACATTCATTTCAGATGGTGGTATTCAAGAAGAAATATCACAAGGGACAGGTCGAATTGCCGGACATTTAGGTTTGGATAATCTAATTATGTTTTATGATTCGAATAACATCCAATTATCTACTGATACCAATGTAGTCACAAGTGAAGATGTTGCAAAAAAATATGAAGCTTGGGATTGGGAAGTCATTAGAATCAATGGAAACGAGGTACAAGCTATCCGCTCTGCATTGACAAAAGCTAAATCCGTAAAAGACAAACCGGTCATCATCATCGGAGAAACCATCATGGGAAAAGGAGCTTTAGCTCCGGACGGAAGCTCCTATGAAAGTAAATGCGCTACACATGGGATGCCATTGAGTGACGCAGGAGCCTCTTTTGAAAAAACAATTGAAAATTTAGGAGGGAATATACAAGACCCTTTTCAAATATTTCCCGAAGTAAAAGAACTGTATGCCAAACGGACAAAAGAATTAAAAGAAATTATTGCCGGAATAAAAGCAAAAAATGACGCATGGAAAAAAGCAAATCCTGAAAAAGCAGCAAAATTGAAACTTTGGCTATCAGGAAAAGCCCCCGAAATCGATTGGGCTAACATTGAACAAAAACCTGGCCAAGCCACTCGTGCAGGATCTTCTTCTGTTTTATCCATATTAGGAAAACAAGTGGAAAACATGATTGTTTCTTCTGCAGATCTTTCTAATTCAGATAAAACCGATGGATTTTTGAAACAAACAAAAGCATTTGCCAAAGGAGATTTTTCCGGAGCGTTTCTTCATGCCGGAGTTTCTGAATTAACTATGGCATGTTTATGTATAGGTATGAGTTTGTATGGAGGAGTTATCTCTGCTTGCGGTACATTCTTTGTTTTTTCCGATTATATGAAACCTGCTATCAGAATGGCTGCATTAATGGAAGTTCCCGTTAAATTTATATGGACACATGATGCTTTCCGTGTAGGAGAAGATGGCCCTACCCACGAACCGGTAGAACAAGAAGCTCAAATCCGTTTAATGGAAAAATTAAAAAACCATCAAAGTAAAAACTCCATGTTAGTACTTCGTCCGGCAGATGTACATGAAACAACCGTTTCTTGGAAAATGGCAATGGAAAATACACAAACTCCTACAGCATTGATACTTTCCCGTCAAAACATAAATGATTTACCTGCAAAAAAATCCAGGTATGAAGAAGCATTACAAGCTGAAAGAGGAGGATATATTGTAGCATGTGATGGAAATCCGGATGTAATTCTTGTAGCTTCCGGTTCAGAAGTTTCGACCTTGGTAGAAGGCGCAATACTTTTAAGAAAAGAAAATATTAAAGTACGAATTGTATCAGTTCCATCCGAAGGACTTTTCCGTAGCCAAAGCAAGGAATATCAAGAATCTGTTATACCATCAGGAGCAAAAATCTTTGGTCTCACTGCAGGTTTACCGGTTAATTTACAAGGTTTGGTAGGAAACAATGGTAAAATTTGGGGATTGGAATCTTTCGGGTTTTCCGCTCCTTATAAAGTGTTAGATGAAAAATTAGGATTTACAGGAATAAATGTATATAAACAAGTAAAAGAATTGTTAGCATGATA
>JAVBMM010000201.1:0-29252 GCA_031552425.1 Bacteroidales bacterium
GCTCCCATTGATTTTGAAGATGCAATGGATAGCTACGAAAAGGTGATGGAAGTAATCGGTGAAATATGCGGTGAAATTATTGCTCCTAATGCAGAAGGAGTAGATCAGGAAGGTCCTCAGGTAATTAATAACCGGGTGCAATATGCATCAGGAACCCAACAAAACCTGGAAGCTTGTGTAAAAGCCGGATTGATGGGTATATCAATGCCTCGCCGCTATGATGGTTTGAATTTCCCAATGGTTGCTTTTATTATGGCTTCAGAGTTAGCAGCCCGTGCAGATGCCGGTTTTTGTAATCTTTGGGCATTACAGGATTGTGCGGAAACCTTATATGAATTTGGTAATGAAGATCAACACAAACGTTATATTCCCAGGGTGTGTGGAGGTGAAACCATGTCAATGGATTTGACCGAACCAGATGCAGGATCTGATTTGCAATCAGTAATGTTGCGTGCTACTTTCAATGAAAAAGATCAATGTTGGTATTTGAATGGGGTAAAACGTTTTATTACTAATGGAGATGCTGATATCCATCTTGTACTGGCTCGTTCTGAAGAGGGAACTAAAGATGGACGTGGATTGTCGATGTTTATATATGATAAGAGAAATGGAGGTGTAGATGTTCGCCGGATTGAAAATAAAATGGGAATCAAAGGTTCTCCCACCTGTGAATTGACTTACAAAAATGCCAAAGCCGAATTGTGTGGAGAACGAAAACTCGGTTTGATTAAATATGTAATGGCTTTAATGAATGGAGCTCGTTTAGGTATTATGGCTCAGGCAACAGGACTTTCTGAAGCTGCTAGCCGTGAAGCATTGGCTTACGCTAAAGATCGTAAACAATTCGGCAAGGCTATTATTGAATTCCCTGCTGTTTATGAAATGATTGCGAATGTCAAGGCAAAAACAGATGCTTCCCGCGCTATTTTATATGAAACTGCCCGTTTTGTAGATATTTATAAAGCCTTGGAAGACATTGAAAAAGAACGTAAACTGGAAAAAGAAGAGAGAGAGGAATTAAAAAAATATAAAAAGTTGGCAGATGCTTATACTCCATTAGGTAAGGCGATGACTACCGAATATTGTAATCAAAATACTTACGACACGATTCAGATACATGGAGGTTCCGGTTTTATGAAAGACTATGCTTGCGAACGTCTTTACCGAGATGCCCGTATCACCAATATTTATGAAGGAACTACTCAATTACAAGTGGTAGCTGCAATCAGACATGTCACTACTGGAACATATCTTTCTCAAATGAAGACTTATGAAGAGGAACATGTATCTCCTGAATTGGAATCTATGAAGAAACAATTGATCACAATGACTAATATTTATGAATCGATTGTAAACAAAGTAGTTGATACGAAAGATAATGAGTATATTGATTTTCAAGCCCGCCGTTTGGTAGAAGCGGCAGGACATGTGATTCTTGGATATTTATTATTGTCTGATACCAACCGTAATCCTGAATTTCGTCGTTCTGCAGAAGTGTATATTAATTACGGAGAAGCGGAAATCAATAAAATTCGTGATTTTATCAATAACTTTAATATAGAAAGTTTAGGATATTATAAACAAAACTAAAAATACATAGATAAGTTCTTTAACAGTCAACCGGTCTGTCGCTCTTTCTTCGTGAAAGGGAGGAAAGTCCGGGCAACAAAGAGCACCATATTACCTAACAGGTAGCTGTCTGTGAAGGCAGAGCAGGGTAGAAGAAAATAACCGCCAACGCTTCGGCACGGTAAGGGTGAGAAGGTAGGGTAAGAGCCTACCGATGCCATAGCAATATGGGATGCCGTACCTCTTATGGGTTGTAAGGTCATGTATACCGGCGCATGTAGGACTGCTCGTCCGATGCCGGGGGGTAGACTGCTGGAACTCAGGTGAGAGCCTGAGTCAAGATAAATGACAGACACCGCCTCCGGCGGCACAGAACCCGGCTTACAGGTTGACTGCTTTTTATTCTTTAAGACATTCCAATAGGGATTTAACTGCCGATGGAATGTCTTTTTCTTTTTCTAGACATTGAATAAATTTACTACCGATAATTATTCCGGCAGCATATTTTCCGGCGGTTTCCAATGTAGACTTATTCGAAATTCCAAAACCGATCAAGCAAGGATTGCGTAATCCCATTGCTTGTATTTTCCTGAAATAAGCCTCCTTTTTCTCATCAAAACCTTGCTGTACTCCGGTAGTGGAAGCGGAAGAAACCATATAGATAAAACCATCTGTGTGTTTGTCTATCAGACGTATCCGTTCTGAGGAAGTATCGGGCGTTATCAGCATAATGATTTTCAAGCCATGTTGTTCCGCGATACTTTTATAAGAGGACAGGTAATCTTCAAACGGTAAATCAGGAATGATTAAACCGTCGATTCCAACTCTTTGACAATCTTCACAAAATCGTTCAAATCCATATTGCATAACCGGATTCAGATATCCCATCAGGATTAGGGGAATATCCACTTCTTTCCGGATATTTTCCAATTGTGAAAAGAGGAGCTTCAATGTCATCCCGTTTCTAAGGGCAATACTACTACTGGATTGTATAACCGGTCCGTCGGCCATAGGATCCGAAAAAGGAATACCGATTTCTATCTGATCCACTCCATTTTTCTGTAATTCCCGGATGATAAATGCTGTATCATTCAATCCCGGATGACCTGCCGTAAAATAAACGGACAAAATATTGCGCGTTTTTTGACTAAATAATTGATTAATTCTATTCATAATTTTCAATTTTTAACTGACATATAAAATCTGACAATAAACCTGCATTTTTCCTTCCCGGAGCATATTCGAAACAACTATTCAGATCCAGCCCATACAATAAAGGATGGATAAAAGATTGTATGGATCTCACACTTTCGGAAGAAATGCCTCCACTCAGGAAAAAAGGGATTTTTTCCTGATAATGTTCGAGTATACTCCAATTGAACTGTGTACCGGTACCTCCATAAGAAGAGGCTTTCGTATCGAAAAGGAAAAAATCACAGCAGGAGTTGTATTTTTCTGTCGCTCGAAGATCTTTTTCTTCTTTCAATCCGAAGGCTTTGATCACTTTCAGTCCGGCTTCCCGGATGATCCGGCATGTTTCCGGCGATTCATTTCCATGAAGTTGAACAGCATCCAGGGCATAACGATTTGCCTGGAAAAATATATTTTCAGGAATCTCGTTTACAAAAACACCCGTTTTCTTAACAGAGGATGGAATAGCGCTTAACGCTTCCGGGGACATATCATCCACATAACGAGGTGAAGCAGGATAAAATATAAAACCGATATAATCGATAGGAAGCATCGCTACCTCTTCTATATTCTCCTTGTATTTCATACCACAGACCTTGATTTTCATTTCATTGTATTTTATGATCCGGTATCATCCTGTTACGGATAATGCCTTTATAAATTCAGACAAAGCCTCACCGGGATTGCCGGTTTTCATAAAAGTTTCACCTACCAGAAATCCCCGGAAGCCGGCCTTTCTCAACTCAACTATCGTGTCGGGAGTTGTAATGCCACTTTCGGATATCCTGACAAATTCAGACGGAATCTTTTCTCCCAAATCGAAAGACGTTTGTATATCCGTTTGAAATGTAGATAAATTCCGGTTATTCACACCTACTATATCCACATATTTGTTGATATGAGCGAGTTCCTTTTCCGAATGAATTTCCAACAAGACTTCCAATCCCAGCTCTTTTGCTGTACAGGCGAGACTTTCTGTCTGTTGGACAGTTAAGGCAGAAGCTATCAACAAGATAACATCCGCACCCAATGCCCGGGCCTGATATAATTGGTAAGAATCTATCACGAAATCTTTTCTCAGCAAAGGGATATTCGTCAACTGGCGGGCAGTTTGTAAATCTTTCAGACTGCCCCCGAAAAAAGTCTCATCCGTCAGTACCGATAGAGCAGACGCGCCGGCGGATGTATAAGCGGGAATAATATCTTCCGGTTCAGCCGAAGGGAATATCCATCCTTTGGAAGGCGATTTTCGTTTAAACTCAGCAATAATACCGGTGGAAGATTCCAGCAACGCTTGTCTGAAAGAAACCGTAGCCGGCAGGTCTTTTATGAGATATTTCAGCATTTGTACGGAAGTGTCTGATTGTCGCCGGGACACTTCTTCTTGCTTTACTTTGATTATTTTTTCTAATATATTCATTTTCTTACATAGAACGCACCCTCTGAGTGCTATTTTAAATCATCTATTTATATTCACAAACCGAATAAGAGTATCATATGCTTTTCCGGAAACGATTGATTCTTTTGCTTTAGCCAGACAATCGTCTAAAGATAATTGCGAATCAATAGTCCGTATAGCAAATGCAGCATTAGTCATTACACAGTTTATCTGCGCTTCGGTTGCCGTATTATTCAATACTCTATCAAAAATCCCGGAAGCTTCACGGGTGTTTTTCCCTCCGTCCAATTCTTTTTCGAGACAGGTTTTCAATCCGATCTGTTCAGGAGTATAAATAGACTCCCCCCCCCGATCTATCACTTTGAACGGAGCTGTCAGGGAAATCTCATCATATCCGTCCAGACTGTTAACCACGGAAAAATCACAATCTGTCTGCTGATAAATATAATGGTATAAACGAGCCATTTTCAAGTCATAGACTCCTAACATTTGTCGCTTGGGAATCAATGGGTTGACTATCGGTCCCAGTATATTAAAAAACGATCTTACGGCCAGGGATTTACGTACCGGAGCGACTTTTTTTAATGCCGGATTAAAAAAAGGAGCATGTAAATAAGCAATATTAGTCTGCTCCAGTGAACGTTCCAGTAAATCAGTATCTTTAGTAAAAATCACCCCATGTTCTTCCATTACATTAGATGCTCCGCTTACCGATGTAGCGCCGTAATTTCCATGTTTCACTACTTTGTACCCAGCTCCAGCCACGACAAAACAGGCAGCCGTGGAAATATTGAATGTATTCTTGTTGTCGCCACCCGTCCCGACAATATCGATAGGATTATAGGCCCTCAACGAATCCACATTCACACGCATTTCCAACAGTGCCTCCCGAAAACCCAGTATCTCGTCTATACTGATGCTTCTCATCAGGTAAACAGTTATAAAAGCTGCCACCTGACTTTCATTGTATTCTCCGGCAGCCATATTCGCCATAATTGTTTTGGCCTCTTCCCGGGAAAGTGCTTGATGATCGAACAAACGGTAAAGTATCTGTTTCATCGTTCAATTCTTTAAAAAATTATCAATAATCATCTTTCCATCAGGAGTTAACACCGATTCCGGATGAAACTGAACGCCATGTAAATCATAATCAACATGTTTCAGAGCCATGATTTCTCCCTGTCCATCGACTGCCGTAACAACAATTTCCGACGGCAGACAGGTATTGTCAACTACCCAGGAATGGTAACGGCCTACTTCCAACTCTTTTTTCATCCCACTGAAAAGAACATCATCGCAAACAATCCTGACCGGAGTGGAAACACCATGATAGACTTCTTCCAGATTGACCAATCCTGCGCCGAAAGCTTCAGCAATTGCCTGATGTCCGAGACAAACACCCAATATACTTTTAGAAGAAGCATAGCGTTTAATCAGCATCAATAAAGATCCTGCTTCAGAAGGAATTCCCGGACCTGGCGATAGGATGATTTTATCATACCGATCTACATCGTCCAGATTCATTTTATCATTCCTGTAAACATCTACATCCGTATATCCGAGTTCTTTCACCAGATGAACGAGATTGTATGTAAAGGAGTCGTAATTATCAAAAATCAATATTTTCATGTTTGTAATATTTTATTTTTTTCATTTTAAAGACTTATTTTTACCGATCCGGCCGGCCAGGTCGATCGCTTTTTTCAAAGCTCCCAGCTTATTGCCCACTTCTTCCAACTCAGACAACTCCGATGATTTACTCACGATCCCGGCTCCCGCCTGATAATAAAGTACATTACCTTTACTCAAAAAAGACCGGATTGTTATTGCCTGATTTACTTCCCCGTCTAATCCGATATAGCCGATACATCCTCCGTAAAATCCACGATTATGTTTTTCTATCTCCCGGATCAGTTGCATGGCCCGTACCTTCGGAGCCCCGGAGAGTGTCCCCGCCGGAAAAGTATCCGCAAATATCCGGATGGGGTTGCTATTGGGTGAAACGAGTCCGCTTACCCTGGAAACTAAATGTATCACATGCGAATAATATTGCACCTCTTTATAAAATTCGATTTTCACGTCCGAAGTATTACGACTCAAATCGTTACGGGCCAGATCTACTAACATCACATGCTCCGCATTCTCCTTCGGGTCCTGCAGTAACTTTTCCGTTAATTCCCTGTCTTTCGTTTCATCTCCCATGCGTTTTACTGTTCCTGCAATCGGATCGATATATGCCCTGTCTTTCCTGACCCGGCAATGCGTCTCCGGAGAAGAACCGAAAATACGGAAAGAACCGAAGTTGAAATAGAATAAATAAGGAGAAGGATTAATAGAACGCAACGCCCGGTATACCATCAAATCATCGCCGCTGAATGCCTGTTCAAAACGACGGGAGAGAACAATCTGGAAGACATCTCCCCTTTTGCAATGTTGAATACCTTCAGATACCATATCCATGTATTCCTGATCTGTAATCGGTGATGATTCGAGTCCTTCCGTACGAAAACCATAAGAAGCATAATTCCGGTTCTCTAACATGCTCAGGATCATTTGCATTCGGCTCTCTTCTCCTTCAAACAAATTTTCCACTACCGTTAGTTCGTTTCTAAAATGGTTTATTACAATAACATAACGGTAATAGAGGTACAACATTTCCGGTATGTATGTCGATTCATCATCCTGCTTTTTGGTTTGTACAGACTCAAAAAAAGGAACTGCGTCATACGAAGTATATCCAAAGAATCCATTCACTACAGATGAATCATTATTGCCACAAACTTCAAATGAAGAGATGAAATCATTGAATATATCAGCCACAGAAATACCCTCTGAAAGAGTTGTTTCTTCTATTTTTCCATCTGGATATTGTTTAACCGCTAACCCTTTGAGCAGAGAAAAACGAGCCACCGGATCTAATCCTATATAAGAATAAGAATTTTCCACACCATGAAAATCCGAGCTTTCCAGCAAAGCTGATTCTGGGTACAAGTCCCTTATTTTCAGGTAAATTTCTACCGGAGTCTGTAAATCCGCCAATACCGTTTCCGTTTGTGTATAGACTTTATATTTCATAGCGGTTTCCTATTTACAATGTAAATTATCTAAGTAAGTTTCCATATCCTTATCTCCCCGGCCGGAAAGACACAATACCACAACATCTTCCGGTTTGAAGTGTTTTTTTGCAAGTACAGCCAAGGCGTGTGAAGACTCCAGCGCAGGAATGATTCCTTCCATCTGTGTGAGTTCCGCTGCCGCAGCAAGGGCCTCTTCATCAGTGATTGCCAGTACCCGTGAGCGACCTGTTTTCGCCAGGTTAGCATGCATCGGCCCTATACCCGGATAATCCAGTCCCGCAGAAATGGAATATGGCTCTTCTATCTGACCATCTTCTGTTTGCATGATCAATGTCTTGCTGCCATGAATAATACCCATCCTCCCCAGATGAATCGTTGCCGCGGAAAGACCTGTATCGACTCCTTTTCCGGCCGCTTCCGCGAGGATAATTTTCACCCGTAAATCGTCCAGATAGTGATAAATAGCTCCCGCTGCATTACTTCCTCCTCCTACACAGGCAATGATGTAATCCGGATAATTCCGGTCTTCTTTTTCTATCAATTGTTTTTTTATTTCTTCGCTGATAATGGATTGCAAACGCGCTACCAGATCAGGGTAAGGATGAGGTCCTACCGTCGATCCGATAACATAATGCGTATCGGAAGGGTTACAGCACCAGTCTCTGATGGCTTCGTTCGTCGCGTCTTTCAGTGTCATGTTTCCACTGGTTACCGGCACTACTTTCGCTCCCAGCATTTGCATTTTCCGGACATTCAGTTGTTGCCGTTGTACGTCGGTTGCTCCCATGTAAACGACACAATCCATCTGCATCAAGGCACAAACGGTTGCTGTTGCCACCCCATGCTGTCCGGCTCCTGTTTCCGCGATAATCCTGGTTTTACCCATTCTCCGGGCCAGTAGAATCTGACCGATAGCGTTGTTGATCTTGTGAGCCCCCGTATGATTCAGGTCTTCACGTTTGAGATAAACTTTGCATCCATATTTTGCAGACAAGCTTCTGGTAAGATACAAAGGAGAAGGGCGTCCCACATAGTCTCGTAACAATTCATTGAATTCAGTCCTGAAAGCCTCATCGTTCAAGATTTCCAGATACTCTTTTTTCAGATTCTCCACATTGCTATAAAGTATTTCCGGCACATAAGCGCCGCCAAATGCTCCATAATAACCCTCTTCGTTCACATTGAATGTTCCCATAAATTTCAGTATTTAAAAACAAAAAAGGCCTGTCGTGAGAACGACAGACCTTTTTCAAGTTACTATATTTCTATTTACAAATACACATGGTCGTCTAGCTCACAAATCCTGAAGATTGTAAGAGCCACCACCAATATGCATTTGAAATTTGTCTCATTTTTTGTTTGAATTATCGAGGCAAAGGTAAAAAAGAGTTTTTTAAAATGCAACTATTTTGTTATTTTTTTATTCCCTCTCATTAATGATCAGTGTCGACGGCATCCGTTGTAAAGCTTCTTTTTCTACAATGGACACACGATTCCACGTATCATATGTTATCAGCATAAAATTATATTCGGGTAAAAATTCTCCAGTTACGTCTTCTTCTCCCAATATTTTTACTCCCGGATTTTCCTGAGTGAATTTTTCTATTTTTCTTGATACCCTGGAATTCCTTGTAAGTAAACTGGAAGCATCATAAATAGAAACTTCTGCCTGATTAAAACGAACCAGATTGGTAGCAAATCTCAACAGAAAAATATCTTCGGGTTGTTCCAGCCATACAAGTATTTTATCTGCAATTTCAAAATCTCGATTAATAAAAACACCAACCGTACTATTTGTCTGTTCTATAAACGTTTTTGTCTTGTCCTTCAATAAATCACCGGGATAAAACCAGGATTGAGGTGCTTTGATCTTTCCGAAATATTTGTCGTAAAATGTTTCTTTATGGCGGGCAGCTTCTACATCCGCAGGTAGGTCTGAAAAAGAAATTCCGGCACCAACCAACAGGAAATTATATGCTTCAGTGTTCATGATTGTAACAATTTCTGCACCTGCATCATGAGCCACTTCATATCGCGGTTTAATCTTTATATTCAATCTTTCAGCTTCCTGCATGATCGGCTCAAAGCTAATCTCTTCGAAATTATCTACGTGAAGGGGATTGACATCGGTTCCTACAGTTATATGCAGAGCAGTAATTTCCGGTTTTGGTTTTCCGGCAGAAAACAATTGGTTTGCAACATTTAACAAAACACTTCCGCTACTCGCGCGGCCAAAAGAAAGTAGTATCCGCAGTACATCCGCATTTTTAATCTGTTGTATTTTTTTATATCTTTTCTTCCTGAAGCAAAAATCAATAAAAGACATCAGAGGGGTAGTCATGAAAGTAGTGACTAATGTCATCAATACCAACATCACAAAAATAGCCGGAGGTAATATTTTCATTTCATAACCGATGGTCAGGACGATAAGCTCCATCAGTCCACGGGTATTCATCAAAGCTCCGATAGTCCAACTGTTATGCCAGCTTTCTCCTGCAAAACGGGCCGCCGCTGTGGTTCCGATTACTTTTCCGACAATAGCTACTATAATAAATAATAGAAAAACCAACAATTCTTCCGTAGTAGAAATAAGTCCAATCTGCGTTTTCAAACCGGTGGAAACAAAAAAGAGGGGCAAGAAAAGACAAAGCGCCACATCTTCCACTTTCTCCGTGAGTATCTTCCTGAATTTTACATTATTAGGCATTACCACCCCGGTTATAAAAGCACCGAATAAAGCATGAATCCCCAATAATTCCGTGATATATGAAGACGCTATCAGGAAGAAGAGCATGAAAGCCACAATCGTCTTGTTAACAACTTCTTTATTGTGGTAAATGTTACCGATAATATTGAAGAACGGCCGCATGACAAAAAACATGAAAAGCACGAAAATTGCCGCGAACAAAATCACATATAACGCTCCGACAAAAGTTCCTGATTGGGCGATAGCGATAACCACAGCCAATATACACCAAGCTGTTACGTCTCCATTAGCAGCGCTTGCCAGCGACAAAGTCCCCAGCCGGGATTTTGTCAGTCCCTTTTCCTGTATAATCCTGGCCAGCACCGGAAAAGCGGTAATACTCATCGCGATACCGATAAACAGGGAATAGGAAAGGAAAGGAGTCATATGAGCCGCATACTGCGGATAGGTGAGATAAGCCACCAACATACCGCAAAAAAACGGGAAAATTATACCTGCATGACTGATCAGTAACGTTTCATTCAGACTTTTCTTTACCTCCGAAATATCCAGTTCCATCCCGATGGCAAACATAAAGAGGATCAAGCCTATCTGGCTCAACATATCGATATTCCCCAATGACTCGGGAGAAAAAAGGAAAGCAAATGTTTCAGGTGCAATCTGTGCAAAGACTGAAGGCCCTAGTACGATACCGGCAATAATCTCTCCGATTACCGAAGGTTGCCCCATCTTTACTGAAACCCATCCGAAGATACGCGCGACAAAAAGGATGGCCACGATTTGAAGTAAAAGCATCGCAATCGACGTATGGGCGTGATATTCCAATGTTTTGGTAAACATCCGGAAACTTTCGGTAAACATACCGGATCCGCCATTATCTATCTGAAGTGCTGATTGAAGAGTCGTTTCCAAACGGAAGCCCATACGGGCAATAAAATACATCAGGACACCAAAAACAATAAGCATTAAGATGTAAAATGTTATATTTTTGATTCCTTTAGACATTTCTTAATTTTAGATGTATGCAAAGGTACAAAGATATAAGATAAATATTATGAATTTTGCAAGTTTTTCTTACTTTTGTAAAGTTTATGAAACTATTTATTTACATATTGTGTTTGTTTGCTGGTTTATTTTCCTCGTCAGATTGTGAGATTATGAATTCTTGTTTGAAAGAATTGTCAAAGGAGAAAAATATGTCTTCAGAAAATCTGATGGTAAAATCAGCATTGTTTTTTTTAGGAAAACCTTATGTGGGAAATACTTTAGAAGGAAATGAAGAAGAATCGTTAGTAGTCAATTTGAAGGAATTTGATTGTTTTACCTTCGTAGAAACTTGTTTATCTATGACTCTTGCAGCACAATCTTGCACGTTGGATTCTGATTCTTATCTGGATTATTTGCAAAAAATACGCTATAGAAATGGAATCATTGATGGATATACCTCTCGTTTACATTATGCTTCGGATTGGATTTTTATGAATGATTCTGTTGGTTTTATTAAAGATATCACTGAGGAAATAGGAGGGGAACAATTAACTTTTCAAGTCAATTATATGTCTACCCACCCAAATGCGTATAAACATTTGAAATTACATCCGGAAGATATTGATAAAATAAAAAAAATCGAATCTGTGGTTAACGGAAGGCTTTATTATTATATTCCCAAAAAAAACATTTCAGTATGTGTTAGTCAAATAAAAAACGGAGACATCATTTTTTTTGTGACTAACATTTCAGGATTGGATATTTCCCATGTAGGAATTGCATATCGGGAAAAAGGAAAATTGACATTTATCCATGCTTCTACTCAAGAGATGAAGGTTATTGTTGATCCGCAATCATTAGTTGATTATTGTACTAACAGGAAAAATAATAAAGGTATTGTTATTTGCAGGGTACAAAAGTCTCATAAAATCTACCAATAACTATCTATTTTCTAGAAAAATACCATTTTTAATTGCTTTAATTAAAAATAATGTTTATGTTTGCGGGATCACCGTTTTAACTTTTAAACATAAACATTTATATCATGAAGACAGATGAGATTCTGAGGCTCCTGGAGGCAAGACACCCCGGTGAGCAAGAGTATTTACAGGCCGTAAAAGAGGTATTACTTTCCATTGAAGAAATTTATAACCAGTATCCTGAGTTTGAGAAAGCTCGTATTATAGAGAGACTGGTTGAACCAGACAGGATTTTTACTTTTAAAGTTCCTTGGGTAGATGATAAGGGAGATGTACAAGTAAATCTCGGTTATCGTGTGCAGTTTAATAATGCTATCGGTCCATACAAAGGAGGTATTCGTTTCCATGCATCTGTAAATCTTTCTATTTTGAAGTTTTTGGGTTTTGAACAAACGTTCAAAAATGCATTGACTACATTGCCTATGGGAGGTGCCAAAGGAGGTTCCGATTTTAATCTAAAAGGTAAATCTAATGGGGAAGTAATGCGTTTTTGCCAAGCATTTATGCTGGAATTATGGAAACATATAGGTCCGGATACTGATGTTCCTGCAGGAGATATCGGTGTCGGAGCACGCGAAATCGGATATTTGGCCGGAATGTACCGTAAATTAGCCGGAGAAAATACAGGAACTTTTACCGGAAAAGGATTGGAATACGGAGGATCATTAATTCGTCCCGAAGCAACTGGTTTTGGAGGATTGTATTTTGTAGACCAAATGCTGAAAAACAGCGGTATGGAAATCAAAGGAAAAACAATCGCTATTTCCGGATTCGGGAATGTGGCTTGGGGAGCTGCTTTGAAAGCTACTGAATTGGGGGGTAAAGTGGTGACAATTTCAGGACCGGATGGATATATATATGATCCGGCAGGAATTTCCGGAGAAAAAATTGAATATATGTTGGATCTCCGTGCTACTGGAGAAGATATAGTTGCTCCCTATGCGGAAAAATACGGAGCGAAATTTTTCCCGGGAAAACGACCTTGGGAACAAAAAGTAGATATTGCACTGCCTTGCGCAACACAAAATGAATTGAACGAAGAAGATGCTGCTATGTTGATTGACAATAAAGTGCAATGTGTAGCTGAAATCTCCAACATGGGCTGTACTGCAGAAGCTGTGGATTTATTTATCGAGAAAAAAATATTATTTGCTCCGGGAAAAGCGGTTAATGCCGGTGGAGTAGCTACTTCAGGATTGGAAATGACACAAAATTCCATGCATATACAATGGAGTGCCAAAGAAGTGGATGCTCAGTTATTACAGATCATGAATAATATTCACAAACAATGTGTTATCTACGGAAAACAGAAAGATGGATACATTAATTATGTGAAAGGAGCTAATATTGCAGGATTCATGAAAGTAGCTCGTGCTATGATAGCGCAAGGAGTTATTTGAAAATTAAAAACTAAAATAGAGAGTTAAGAATTCCAAATTTCTTTATTGCGGATTCTTAACTCTTGTTTCCAATCATTATCTTTGTCTCATCAAAATAATAAAATGATGAGAACTCCCGGCTTACAATATCTGTATCTTCAAAAACCTTTCATATTAATTCTTCTGGTTGCAACGTTAAGCGTACTCCCTTGGATTGGCATGGGAGAATATTATACTAAAGGAGAACCTCGTGAAGCTTCTGTTGCAGTTTCTATGTTGGAAGAAGGGAATTGGATCCTTCCGCGTGTTTATGCAGATGAATTTGCTTATAAACCTCCCTTTACCCACTGGATTATAGCTGCTTTTTCTTTACCTTCAGGAGAAGTCACCCCATTCACTTCTCGTCTTCCTTCTGCTATTGCTTTCGTTATTATGATCGCTTGTTGTTTTTTCTTTTTTGGAAGAAATTTGAAGGGACATAAAGCTTTTATTGCATGTCTCTTGATGATTACCAGTTTCGAATTGCATCGGGCAGCTATGACCTCCCGCGTAGATATGGTATTAACAGCATTGATTGTGGGAGGACTGGTGTCGTTATATTATTGGGAAGAAAATAAAAAAACAAAAGGAATTCCTTGGTACATACCTGTTTTATTGGGATGTGCTGCATTAGTCAAAGGTCCGGTAGGAATTCTTCTTCCATTACTTATTTTTGGGATTTATTTATTATTGATGAAGTACAACTTTTGGAAAGTATTGTTGAAAACCACTATTGTTGCTATTTTATCATTTGTTCCGCTTTTTATTTGGTATTATTTGGCATATAGAGAAGCCGGACAAGATTTTTTGAATGTTGTTTGGGCTGAAAATTTTGGACGTTTATTGGGTAGCGAGGATGTGAATATTAAGTATAATTTGGGTCACGAAGAACCTTTTTGGTATAATTTTATTACATTGGCTACAGGCTTTATTCCGTGGACATTACTGATTTTCTTTTCTCTTTTTGGTTTGAAATATACTATTCGAATTCCTCAAATAAAAATCTGGAAAGATAAACTTCTTTCTATGCATAAAATTAAACTTTTTTCTTTGGTAGCAGCAGTGATAATCGTTTTATTTTATTGTATTCCGATGAGTAAAAGAAGTGTATATTTGATGCCGGCATATCCGTTTATTGCTATTTTTATGGCACAATATATCTTGTATATTGCAGAATATCATTCTCGGGTAAATCGCTTTTTTGCTGTTTTTATGGGCTGTTTGATTAATATTGTTGCAATATGTTGTTTGCTTGCTTTATGTGGAGTTTTAAATATTGCCGAATTATCCGGGCATTTTGTATCACGGACAAAAACGATATATGATGTGAAACTTTTTTCGGATGCATTAAGCCAGCCTTCATTCATTTATATATTATTGCTTATTGCTCTTTTTTATTCATTATTTGTCTTGTTTTACCAGTTACGGAAAAAGAATAATCTGAAAATATTTTATACTGTTGTAGGTGTTTATTTTATGTTTGGATTATTACAAGACGGAGTGGCTTTGCCGACGTTTAAGAACGGGACATCAGTAAAACCGTTTATAACAGAAATAAAAAAGAAATACCCATTGACAAAAGACAATATGTATGTGATGAATAATTTGTTAGAATACGGAAATTTATATGGCCCAAACTTTTATTTGCATAACGCTTTTAAGAATTTTGAAAAAGAATTGCCTGAAAGCGGATATTTCTTTTCTACTCCCGGAGCAATGGAAAAAATACTTCCTATGTATGGAGATGAATATTCATTTTCATTATTAGATCAAACTCCAAATCCATACAATGATGTGAGAGAAGTTGTACAAGTCTATAAGTTGAAAAAGAAATAAAAACGTTAACTATTAAATAATTCCAACGCTTCGGCTACAATAAAATTACTTCCGCCGATGAATATCATGTCATCAGATGAGGCTATTTCTTTTGCCTTGTTTATTGCGTCTTTTACAGAAGGATAGTGTTCTCCGGTTAATCCATTTTTCAAAGCAAGATGGTGTAATTCTTCTTCCGGAAGAGAACGAGGTATTTGTGCCCGGGTAAAGTAATATATAGCGTCACTAGGTAAAAGTTTCAAAATAGGATGTATGTCTTTATCCTTTGCTAATCCGAAGACAATGTGTAAACGATTGAATTTTTGTAATTTCAGTTGATTTACGATTTGAGCGATTCCTGCCTCATTATGTCCGGTATCTATAATAATTTTAGGAGACGAGCCGACTAATTGCCATCTTCCTTGTAATCCTGTCAATTCTACAACATTTTTGAATCCTTGATAGACGGCTTCTTTGGAAATATTGAATGTATTTTTTAATTCTTTTACAGCGCACAAAACTGTTGCAGCATTTTTTTGTTGAGCCAATCCTCCTAATTCTCCTTTAAGGTCAGGATAATCATCTGTTTGAAACAACCATTTCCCTTCGGGTAATAAAACAGCTTCTTTAATGATGGACTCATCTTCGGCGAAAATAATGGGGCTATGTTCTTTTTCTGCTTTTTCTTGGAAAATTTGTTTTACTTTCCCTTTAGCTTCTCCTATAATGACGGGTATTCCGGGTTTGATAATTCCTGCCTTTTCTCCGGCAATTTCTTCTAAAGAAATTCCTAGAAATTGTGGGTGGTCGATACTGATATTGGTAATAATCGATAAAACGGGAGAAATGATGTTTGTACTGTCTAACTTTCCTCCCAATCCAACCTCAATAATGGCAATATCTACTTCACATTCGGAGAAATAACAAAAAGCCATCATCATGGTCAGTTCAAAAAAAGAAGGTTGTATTTTCTCAAAAAATGCTCGGTGATGAGCAACAAAATCAACAACATAATCTTTGGAAATCATTTGTCCGTTTATCCGGATACGTTCCCTGAAATCTGATAAATGTGGAGATGTATATAAACCAATACGGTATCCGGATTGTTGTAGGATAGACGCTAACAAATGGGATGTGGAACCTTTTCCGTTGGTACCACCTACGTGGATGGTATGGAATTTCCGGTGAGGATGATGAAAATATGTATCTAATGCTATACTATTTTCCAGACCGGCTTTATAAGCAGAACCTCCCACATGTTGAAAAACAGGAGTACTGTTAAAAAGATATGACAATGTTTCTTGATAATTCACGTTCTATTGATTGAAAGCGCAAATATCAACAAATTAATTGAAAAAAATATGAGTATGAAAAAGAATTTCGTCCTTGACACCAATGTTATCCTCCATGATTATAAATGTTTGGAAAACTTTCAGGAAAATGATATTTATATACCTATTGTAGTATTGGAAGAGTTGGATAAATTTAAGAAAGGAAGCGACCAAATTAATTATAATGCAAGAGAGTTTGTGCGCGAATTGGATGATTTGACAGGTGACGATCTTTTTCTGAAAGGTTCTTCTTTGGGTCCCGGAAGAGGAAAATTATATATCGTTACAGGAGATAACTTTCAGGAAAAAGTTTCTTTGTCTTTTCCTGAAAAAACACCGGACCATCGTATATTATCATGTACCATGTTTGTGGCTCAATCCAAACCTAAAATGAAAACTATCTTGGTTACTAAAGATATTAACTTAAGAATGAAAGCACGTTCTTTGGGGATTTTGGTAGAAGATTATATTACGGATAAAGTATTAAATATAGACTATTTTGAAAAAGAACAAGATGTATACGATAACATAGATGCTGAGTGGATAGATATGTTGTATAAAACTTCCGAAGGAATCGAAGCTAATATGTTTGAGTTTAAAGATAAATTGGAGCCGAATGATTGTTTTATTTTGAAAAGTAATAGAAATTCTATTCTAGTGAGATATAATCCTTTTTCCAATAGAATAAAAAAGATCACCAAAGAGTCTAACTTTGGTATTACTCCTCGTAACGCGGAACAAAGTTTTGCTTTTGATGTACTGAATGATCCGGATATCAAGTTAGTTGGAATTACAGGAAAAGCAGGAACCGGGAAAACATTGGTCGCATTAGCTTCGGCTCTAAAACAAAGTGATTTATACAATCAAGTATTACTGGCAAGGCCTATTGTTGCTTTAGCAGATAAAGATTTGGGATTTCTTCCGGGGGACGAGAAACAAAAAATAGCTCCATATATGCAGCCTTTATTTGATAATCTGAGTGTAATTAAAGTGCAATTCCCTCCAAATAGTCCGGAATGGAAGAAAGTGGAAGATATGCAAAAAAATGAAAAATTGGTTATAGAAGCGTTGGCATACATCAGGGGAAGAAGCATCTCCGAAACATTTTGTATTATTGATGAAGCTCAAAATTTGACGCCTAACGAAATAAAAACGATCATTACCCGTGCAGGAGAAGGAACTAAAATCGTTTTTACAGGAGATATACAGCAGATAGATTCTCCTTATTTGGATTCTCAATCTAACGGTTTGGCATACATGATTGATAAGATGAAAGGTCAAGATTTATTTGCTCATGTAAATTTATTGAAAGGAGAGAGAAGTAAATTATCAGAATTAGCAGCTAATCTATTATAAAATTATTTCAGTTCTCGGATAAAATCGCTGGTCTTCGAAAATTTATATCCACGTTTTTTCCCCCAGGAGATGAATTTATCTAAACGCTCAACCATCTTTTCTCCGGTATTTTTAGTCACATAGCTTGGGAAGTTGTATTTTCCCATTTCACCGATGTGCATGAATTCCCAAGGATGAAAGTATACGTTCAGATAACCATCTTTACGAATGGCGCATGATGCCAATGACTGATATAACTTCAATGGAAGATTGTGAAAAGACAACCAGAACAAAGGAAATCTGAAAAATGGGACAGTAGAAGCTGGTAATTGCCAAACACCTTCCCGTTTGAAATATTTCCTTGGTTCGTTTAGCTTATTGTATCTTCCCGGTAAGAAAATAGGATTGATTGAAGAATTATAAACATATCCCGCTTTTTTTATTTCATCTTCAGGAACAGACATCATTCGTGCCATCCGGTATCCTTCGACCTGAGTATTGCCAATTTTTTCCAATATTTCTTTGGAAATTAACAAGTGTTCCGGTTTGAAATCGCTGTGGTATAATCCGTGAGAAGCTAATTCATGGCCTTCTGAGATGATTTCTTTAACTATGTTTGGAGCATTTTCTGCAAAGTTTGCCGTTACATAAAAAGTTGCTTTGATGGAATGTTTTCGTAATAATTGAATGATTTTTTTAGTACCTTCGATGGATATAGACATTTGTTCTTGAAATGGGATGTCTTTCCCGGATTCGAGAGGCATATCAAATTCTTCTATATCAAAACTCAATAGAATCATGTTAAATTACTTTATTTCCGTTATATTCCTGGGCTACATAAGTAGGCCTGTTTTTGGTCTCGTAGAATATCCTACCTAAGTATTCTCCGATGACTCCTAAAGATAATAATTGTACTCCTCCCAAAAATAGAATAGTTAACATCATGGTTGGAAATCCTTGAACGGGATCTCCCCAAATTAACGTTTTTGTTAAAATGATACACATGTATATGAAAGCGATTACAGATACGGCAAGACCAATCATGGTAGATATTCTCAACGGAGTTATAGTGAAAGATGTAATTCCTTCAATGGCAAGATTTAGCAAACTCCAAAAGTTCCAGGAAGATTCACCGGATACCCTTTCATCTTGTTCGAACAAAATTTCTTTTTTCTTAAAACCGATCCAGCAGAACATTCCTTTGGTATAGCGCTCGCTTTCCCTCATTTGTTTGAGAACATTGACACATTTTCTGTCTAATAACCTGAAATCACCTACATTTTCCAAAATTTCCACTCTTGTGGTTTTTTGTAATATTTTGTAGTAAAACAACGAAAATTGTTTCCGGAACCAGCTTTCTTTTCCTCTGGTTATTCGCTTGGCATAAACATCATCATAACCACTTTTCCATAGTTCCAGCATTCCAGGTATTAACTCGGGCGGATGTTGTAGATCTGCATCTAGGATAATTGTACAATCACCAGTGACATAATCGAAACCTGCTAGCATAGCAGCTTCTTTCCCAAAATTCCTGGAAAGGTCTAAATAACATATCCTGGAGTCGGTGGTGCGTATCTGTTTGATTTTATTTAAAGTATTGTCTACACTACCATCATTGATAAATAGGACTTCCCATTCGTAAGACGTCTCAGCATCCATTAATTTACGAAGTCGTTCATATAAAAAATCCAGTGATTTTTCTTCATTATAAGCAGGTATTAACAATGAAATTTTTTGCATAATGATTTAGAGTTTATTGGGGTAGAGTTAATTTATGGCAGATTTATCAATAAAAATTGTTATTTACACCTACATTTAATTGTTTAAAGAATAGTAAATATCCATATGTAAAATATAAATCTTCTGTCGGAAGATATTAGGTTTAGAGAAAAAAGTAATGGCTTTGTTCATAAAACTAATAATGTGATTTTATGCAAAGATAAATTATTCTTTTTAAATGAAAGCGATGGAGTATTGATAAATATTTTTACCTTTGTACCCATATTGAGAGTGGATAGATTTGAACTGCTTGCAACCACAGAAAAAAATGCTAAAATGCTTTTCAGTAGCTTGCCTTTCATATCATACTTCACTTCGTTTTAATTTTTAATTGCTTTATTTTTATTTTATGAGTTATTTATTCACCTCGGAGTCGGTGTCTGAAGGGCATCCCGATAAAGTATCCGATCAAATATCGGATGCTGTACTTGATAAGTTTTTGGCGTATGATTCAAATGCTAAAGTAGCTTGCGAAACATTGGTGACAACCGGACAAGTTGTTGTTGCCGGAGAGGTAAAATCATCGGCTTACATAGATTTGCAGAGTGTTGCGCGTGAAGTCATCGAAAAAATTGGCTATACAAAAAGTGAATATCAATTTGAAGCTAAATCGTGTGGTGTATTGAGTGCCATCCATGAACAATCAGATGATATCAACCGTGGAGTGGAACGGGGAAATCCGTATGATCAGGGAGCCGGAGACCAAGGAATGATGTTTGGTTATGCAACTAATGAAACAGAAAACTTTATGCCGTTGGCTTTGGATCTTTCTCATTCTTTATTGATAGAGTTGGCAAATATTCGTAAAAATGAATCTCATTTGATGCCGTATTTACGTCCAGATGCTAAATCTCAGGTTACTATTGAGTATGATGACAACGGAATACCTCTTCGGATAGATACTATTGTTGTTTCTACACAACATGATGAATTTGTATTGCCCATTAAAGGAAAATCACAGGAGCAGGCGGATAAAGAAATGCAGGAAAAGATACGCGAGGATGTAATTAATATTTTAGTTCCCAGGGCGAAAGCTCAGTATGCTGAAAATATTCAACAATTATTCAATAATCAGATAAAGTATCATATTAATCCAACCGGAAAATTTGTTATTGGTGGTCCACATGGAGATACAGGACTTACCGGACGTAAAATTATTGTTGATACATATGGTGGAAAAGGAGCTCATGGAGGAGGTGCCTTTTCTGGAAAAGATCCTTCAAAAGTAGACCGTTCAGCTGCTTATGCAGCGCGTCATATTGCTAAAAATCTTTGTGCAGCAGGAGTAGCCGATGAAATATTGGTACAAGTTTCTTATGCTATCGGAGTGGCAAAACCTATGAATATTTATGTGAATACTTATGGAAAAAGTCATGTTAAAATGACGGATGGAGAAATTGCTAAAAAAGTAGAAGAAATGTTTGATATGCGTCCAAAAGCCATTGAAGAACGTTTGAAATTACGTAATCCTATTTATTTTGAAACAGCTTCATACGGACATATGGGGCGTAAAAATGAAATGGTGACCAAGGTATTCAATACAGTTTATAATTCTTCCCCTTTGAAAATAGAAGTTGAACTTTTTACGTGGGAAAAATTGGATTATATAGATCACATAAAAGCGAGTTTCGGCTTGTGATTTCATGAAGAAAACAGCTACGCGTATTTATCGTTATATCCGTTTTCGTAAGGGACACGGGGTTCACTCTCCATTTGCTTTCGGATTGATAAATAAGGTGATAGAAGAAAAAAAGCCTTTTTATGTTTTTGAAGAAATAGAAAAAGGTATTGTTCAACAGAATAAAAAAAAAATAACTTATCAAAAATACGGACGGCTGTTATTTCGTTTAGCAACTTTCTTTCGATCTCAGAATATTTTGCAAATAGGGTTTTCAGATGGAGTACAAGCACTTTATTTGAATGCTGCAGCAAAAAAAATGATAGTTATTGAAGGAGAAAATAGCCCTGGAATAAATCTTCCTTGGGCAACTAAATTGCCGGATATTAGGAAGATAAATCTCATTCAAGACACAGATACAGTAGCGCTAATAAATGAATTGGGAACATTAGATATGTTGTTTCTAAATGTTTCTTATGATGTTGATCTTACTAAACATTTGTTAAACAAATATTTACCATATGTTCATTCCCAGTCGATTTTCGTTATAGATGGTATTCATAAAAAAAGAATGAGAAAGTTTTGGAGAGATATCAAACAACGGCATGATGTATCTATTTGTATGGATTTGTATTCTTTAGGTTTGGTGTTTTTTAATCGTAAATTATATAAAAAAAATTATAAAATATTTTTTTGAAAATGAAGATTTATACGAAAACAGGCGATAAAGGAGAGACTTCTTTGGTGGGAGGCAAAAGGATATCCAAAGCGCATCCCCGTTTGGAAGCGTATGGAACAATTGACGAATTAAATGCGTTTATTGGTTTGTTGATCGAATTTCTAAATGAAGAACATGATAGAAATACGTTGAATGAGATTCAATCTAAATTATTTTCCATAGGATGTTTGTTGGCGACTGATCCGAAT
The DNA here is from genome assembly GCA_031552425.1 of Bacteroidales bacterium. Lineage (GTDB taxonomy): Bacteria > Bacteroidota > Bacteroidia > Bacteroidales > Azobacteroidaceae > JAISFI01. Next base: position 22,134 of record JAVBMM010000201.1, read on the forward strand.
AATTGCCCAAAAACAAATGTAGATTATCCTAATGCAGAAGATATTAGTTTGTTAGAGAAGGAGATTGACCGTATGGAAGAAAATTTACCTTCTTTGAATACATTTGTTTTACCGGGAGAGTGTAAAAGCTCAGCGATGGCGCATGTGTGCAGAACAATAACCCGTCGTGCAGAACGGGCAATGTATCGTATTGAAAGTCCGGAACAATTAGATGAAAATTGTTTTGCATATATCAATCGTTTGTCTGATTATTTTTTTGTCTTATCAAGAAAAGAATGTAAATTACATCAAAAGCAAGAAAAAAAATGGACTAACACTTGTAAATAAGATTTATTGTTATACTTTTGCGGAAAATTTCAAAAATAGAATCAAGATAAAGATTAAATCTAAATAACTTATGTATTGGACTTTAGAACTCGCATCAAAATTGGAAGATGCACCATGGCCTGCAACTAAAGATGAATTAATTGACTTTGCGTTACGTTCAGGCGCACCTCTTGAAGTAATTGAGAATCTTCAAGAGATGGAAGATGAAGGTGAAGTTTATGAATGTATTGAAGATATTTGGCCGGATTATCCGAGTAAAGAGGATTTTTTCTTCAACGAAGAGGAGTATTAGCCATAAATAGAGATTAATTACCTCAAAAATAGGCGTATATAACACAAATAGGCTACTTGTACAAGTAGCCTATTTGTGTTATATAACTTTTTGTCTGAATAAGTTTTTCTAATTCTACTTTTCGTCTACAATATCAAAAGTTTTTGATTTTGCAGAATTGGATGCAAGTTTTACCGGAGGAAGCTTTTCTTTCAACTCCAATTTAACCACAGAAGCTATTTTGTCCGGAGCTTCTGCAGGAAGCTGAATTACAATTCCATTTTTTGTTGCTTCGGTTTTTAATTTACTTCCGTCACTCAAAAGGCTGGCTCCTTTGATTTTATATTGTGCTTCAAGAATTAATTTGCTGTCTTTTGGCCAATCAAATACACAGAGGTATAAAATCGAATTTTTCTTGTTATCTTTTCGGATACATTGTCCCCATTTCGGATAAATGGAGCTTCTTTGAGTTCCATAGATAGCTTCTCCATTCGTTTGTAACCATTTTCCCATTATTTGTAAACGTTCTGTTTCTTCTTGAGAAACCAAACCTTCCGGATTGGGACCTACATTTAATAAGAAATTTCCACCTCTTGACGCGATGGTGATTAAGTTTCGAATTAAAGTTTCCTGGCTTTTCCAGTTTTTCTCATAACTTTTATATCCCCAGGAACTTCCTATCGTCATACAAGTTTCCCAATCTACACCTTCTACGTCAGATATCTTTGGAACCAATCCTTCGGGAGTTTTATAATCTCCTACAGTATTGGATGGTCTGATCAGCCGGTCGTTCATAATGATATTTGGATGTTTCTTTACTACTTCCATAATATCTGCAACATGTTTGCCGGTTATCCTCTTACCCGGAGTATCCCACCAAATTACGGCAACATCTCCATAATTTTGTAATATTTCCTTTATTTGGGGAAGGGATACTTTATAAAAATATTCATCAAAAGAAACAGACTGTTGCATGCAATCCCAGGAACCATCATGTGTAGCAGTATATCGATCTATTTGTGTTGAATCCGGATTTGGCCATCCCTGGTTCATCGGCCTGCGATGAGTATCTCCTCCGGGATTACACCAATCCTGGGATTGAGAATAGTAAAAGCCTAATTTCATATTGTTTTTCCGGCAGGCATCGGCCAATTCTTTGAGGATATCCCGTTTGAAAGGTGTGTAGTCAACAATATTGAAATTACTTGCTTCGCTTTTAAACATGGCAAATCCATCATGATGCTTAGATGTGAAGACAATATATTTCATTCCAGCATCTTGTGCTAATTTCACCAGTTTCTCTGCATCGAATTTGGTAGGATTGAATGTGCTGGCTTTTGCTCTGTATTCTAAAACAGGAATTTTACAACGATTCATGATCCATTCTGCTCCTCCTCTTTTTTGTTGGAAACCGTTATACATGCCTCCATACAAACAATAAGGGCCCCAATGGACAAACATGCCAAATTTGGCATCACGCCACCATTCCATTTTTTTTTGATAATCCTCTTGGGATGTTTGTGCTTGTATCCCGTTTGAGACAACTAAAAAAACAGTTAATAATAAAATTAATAACTTTCTCATGGTTTTGTGTAGTTATTATTTTCTTCCTTTGACTGCTGCGATAGCCAATATCACTCCTAAAGCTACTCCTAATAAAGCTGCAAATAAAACTCTATATTCTCCTGGAAGCATGAATGTAATTGTATGGGCAGGAAACCAGAAAAACGGAATTGTTTTTTTGAAAACAAATCCCCATTGAATGTTCCAATTAATATTTTGAAAACCTTCGACCATATTAATAGGGTTCGTGAAAAATCCTTTTAATGTTCCTCCATTTTTCAATATATGAAAATCCGTGATTTTGTGGAATGTCATAAATACAGGAGCAAAGATACAGTTCATAGCAACACTGATACAAAATGCAACGAACAATCTTGTACCAAAAGCAGTTGATGCTATGTCAACTCCAAGCCCGGAAAGAAAAGCAGGTGTTCCTTTTGAGAAAATAGTCATGGCGAGGCTGATACCTACACCTAAGAATCCCCAAACTACTGCACGTGGGGCAATACCAAAGCCTTTTTCATTGTAATTTCCTTTAATAATACGTAAACCGATTACTTCTCCTAATGTTGATAGGATTGCAAATTTTAAGAATGCCATTACTAAGGAATGCCAGTCTTTATATGAACTCATTTCAAGAAACCATTCCTTCAAAGGCTCAATAAACACAAAAGGCAAAAAGATAGCTGCGAGTAAGAGAATAAACAAAAAATCGTTCTTTTTCATGATTCAATAGTATTTAAAAGTAAATTGGGACAAATGTATAAAATAATATTGGATGAGGATGATATAAACTGTACATTTGTCAAGTTTAAGTTTTCATTATGAAACATCCTTTACAACAGTTTCATTTTTGCCCTAAATGTGGTTCTAAGCGGTTTGAAGAAAATAACTTCAAGTCAAAAAAGTGTATGGATTGCGGATTTGTATATTATTTTAATTCATCGGCGGCAGTCGTTTTATTTATAACAGACGAACAAGGTCGTTTGTTAATTGCGAAAAGAGCTCATGAGCCTGCAAAAGGAACTTGGGATTTACCGGGAGGGTTTGTTGATATGTATGAAACAGCAGAAGAGGCAGCTGTCAGGGAATTAAAAGAAGAAACAGGATTACAAATAGAGCAACCTGAATATCTTTTTTCACTTCCTAATTTGTATTTGTACTCGGGTTTTGAGGTTCATACATTAGATATGTTTTTTTCATTTCAATTGAAAGAATTGAAAGTTTTACAGCCGGCAGATGATGTATCCGATCTCTTTTTTCTTTCTCCTCAAGACATTGATCCGGAAAACTTCGGACTTCTATCCATTCGAGAGGGTGTGAAAAAATGGCAGATTCTTAATATTGGATAATCTGTTTTATGAATCTTTCTTTTTCTTTCTGTACTGTGCAGGCGTTTCTCCATATAAACTTTTGAATTTCCTGAAATAATATGCAGGATCATTGAATCCGACCTTGTACGCGATGTCGGCTAATGGCATGGATGGTTCTTTATCCAGATAAGTAATGCTATATTTTAAACGTATATTCAGTATAAAATCATTAGGAGTTTGACCTGTAATAGCTTTTATTTTGATAAAGAAAGCGCTTCTGCTTAAGCCCATTTCACGAGCGAATACATTAACATCGAAAGAAGGATTGTCCAGGTTCTTTTTGACAATAGCAATTGATTTTTCCAAGATATGTTCATCGTTAGTATTCAGATTAAGATTATCAGTATAAAAATCAAAACTTTTGATGAATCTTTGTTGCATTTTCCTACGGGAATTAACTAAATTACTACACCTAACCACTAAAATCTTTGTATTGAAAGGTTTGGTAATATAGTCATCCGCTCCGGTGGCTAATCCCCTGATGGTGTAATCTATAGAACTTTTAGCGGTCAATAATACAACAGGAATGTGCCAGGTTTCTATGTCTTCTTTGATCTGCTTGCACATTTCCAATCCATCCATTTGAGGCATCATGACATCACTGAGGATGATGTCCGGTTGTATTTCTTTGGCTTTTTCCAAACCTTCTTTTCCATCTTTTGCTGTGAATACATTGTAAATGGGTTGAAATATTTGTACTAACATTTCCAGGATTTCCAGATTGTCTTCAACAATAAGAATGCTGATATTTTCTTTGGAAACATTTTCTCTTGTTGAAATAATTTCTTCAAAAAAGCTTTTGTCAGGGATAGATAATTCTCCTGTTTTTTGATTGATAGCATTTAGGGGAAGCTTTTCTTCCTCTAAAAAAACGTCTCCCATAGGCAATGTTATCGTGAATGTACTTCCTTGTCCCAGTTTGCTTTTTACTGATATTTTTCCATGATGTGCTTCGACAATTCCTTTTGCCAATGCCAATCCGATTCCTGTTCCGGTATTAACTCCTGAAAAGTCTTCAGCCTGATAAAAACGGAGGAATATTTTATCTAAAAAGCTTTCGTCTATTCCCTTGCCATCATCTGTTACATGAATTAATAACATGTCTTTTTCTTGCTCTGCAGAAATACAGACATTTCCGTTCTCAGATGTGAATTTCAATGCATTGGAAAGTAGGTTATAAAAAACTTTTTCCATTTGTAAAGTGTCGAACCAAATTTCTACAGGACCTTTTGCATCAAAAGAAAGATTAATGTTTTTATATAAGGCATATTCTTTAAACACAGTATATATACTATTGATAAATAAGATAATGTCTTGTTTTGAAACAGAAATCTTTAAATACCCCATTTCTTGTTTTCTAAAATCTAAGAGTTCGGAAATTAAATCATTTAATTTGTTGATATTTCTTTTAATATTCAACAGTTTTGTATATGCCGATTGAGCCAGGTTGCTTTGTTGCAGTAACATATCTACCTGCCCCGTTATCATAGTCAAAGGAGTTCTGAATTCGTGCGAAATATTCGTGAAAAAGCGTAATTTCGATTGATTCAACTCTTCTATTTGTTGTTTTTCTTTTTGTGTATATTCCAAGGAGGTTTTGAGTTTGACTCTTGAAGTATAATTGGAGAAGAAGAAATAAAATATAGCTCCAAATAACAAAATGTATAACAAATAGGCAATCCATGTTTTATAAAATGGTGGCGATATGGATATTTTTAAAGAAGTAGAAGCGTAATGTTCTGTAGAATTAGTTTTTTCTCTGATGATCAGGTTATAATCTCCGGGATTGAGGTTGGTATATGATATGATGTTTCGGTTATTTAAATCAATCCATTCCTCATCAAACCCCTCTAATTTGTATTCAATATTCTCTTGTATAGCTTTGATGTAATTTGATGTAAAGAATTCGACTCCTAATACATTTTGTTTGTGATTGAGTTTAATTTTTTTGGTGTATAAAATCGAATTTTGAAGTATATTCGTTTTGTCACCAGGAGTTATTTTTTGGTTGTTCACGAATAAATTTGAAATGTGTAATTCAAAGTCTTTTTTTCTGAAATTAAGACTCTGTTCCTGCATAGAAATCATACCATTCAATCCCCCGATAAAAATCTCTCCGTTTTTTGCAACGTAAAGTGAATTTTCGTTGATTGAAGTAAAAGGAAAAACATATTTATTTTGATAATTATGAAAAATCTTTTTATCAGCATCAAAAAGTGAAATACCTTTATTGGTGGCAATAATCAAATATCCCATTTGAGTTTCCTTTATTCCTAAAATATAATTGTCTATAATATTACTATTGGAAGTGTCAAAGTTTATAAAGCTATCTGTTTTAGGATCATATAAGTCTAATCCACTTCCAAGGGAGCCTAGCCAAATCCGTTGTTTGCTGTCTTCAAAAAATACATCCAAATAATCGTAAGGCTGTTTAGGATGTTTGTAGGTATATAATTTTTCAGTACGAAGGTCATAACGGAAAATATCATTAACAGTGGAAATCCATAAACGTTCGCGGGAATCAAGCAATATATCCCAAACTTCTCCAATTATTACTTTCCTGGGAGGCTTTGTTAACAGGTCGTAATTTCCCTTTCCCAAATCGTATACCAACAAGGGGTTAGTTCCTAAAAATAGCTTGTCTTTATATGGGACAATCCTTCTTACAGAGGCAAGATTAGTGTGAATATGGGGATCTGTTTGTGGATTTAAGGGGTAATGTTTGAGTTGCATAGTTCTTAAATCCAGGCGATTTAATCCTCCTAAGTGCATTCCCATCCATAAATATTGATTTTTTTCATCTAAATACAAGTCTTTCAGGTAACTGGATGTCCGATCTTTCGCAAAATTTCCTATACTTTTAAGAGTAGCGCTTGTCCTATCAAGGAATAAAAGTCCATTTCCTTCAGTACAAATCCAGAGGTTTCCGGATTTATCTTCAATCATTTTTCCTATGGAAGGAATTTTGGGTAAGTTATTGTTTTCATAATATTTGTAGAATGAATATTCCGGATTAAAATAATTGATTCCTCCCCAATAAGTGCCAAACCAAATAGTTCCCTGCTTGTCTTTGATCGTTTGCCAAATGGATGAATTACTTATGCTGAAATTATTTTGAGAAGAATGATCATAACAAACAAATTTACCCTCTGAAACAATTAATTTATTTAATCCTTTGAAAGTCCCGAACCAATAATTTCCAAAATCATCTTCACAGATAGAACGTACAAAATCATCTGATATGGAGTGTGGGTCTTGAGGGTTATGAGTATAATTGGTAATTTTTTCTTCTGTATCTATTCTAAAAACCCCATGGTCCCTCGTTCCTACCCACATATTATTTTTGCTGTCTTCAAATAAATTGATAACAATAATATCCGGAATTAACATATTGATCTTTTTATTTTTATCTAACAACATTAATCCGTTTCGTGTACCAATGTATAAATTGCCATTGAAGACTTCTATTATGCGAGTAAGTTGATGTTCGTTTCCAAAAGTATAATGATTTTTCAATACCATGCTATCTGTGGATAAATACATGATTTGGTTGGGGCCACATGCCCATAAATGGTTTTTACCGTA
>JAVBMM010000179.1:0-14319 GCA_031552425.1 Bacteroidales bacterium
ATATCATTTATTTCTTCTGTGTAATGATAATTTTTCTGAATATATTGTGAGTATCTGAAAAAAAGCAATGAATCGATAATTCTACGAGGCTTGAAAAATTTATTTAAATCTTTCTTACTTGCAAAGGGAGGGGATAAATTAAATATACTCATTTCATAATCTCTTTGAACTCCCTCTGTGGTAACTACATTGTAATCAGATATGTCAATTTTTAGTTCAGTATTCAACCTTTTTGCTAAGGCATATCCTGTTGCATATTGAAACATTTGGTTACCTAATCCTCCCCAATGATGTATAACTATCATGTTTTTGAAAATAATAAATTTAACTTATTTAAACCTCCATTTTTCCAAATATATAGAGTAAAAACCACAATTGCCAGCAATGTTTTTAATCCAAAAGATAAAAATACATTCATTTCTTCATTCAGAATTAATGATAAGGTATATTCACAAATAAACAAGACTACTGCCAATAGAAATGGTTTTATAAAATTTTTTAAAAAAGTAGGGTAAGAATTTTCAAGTCCTTTTTCCACCAAAAAATAATGGGAGAAGAAAAAAGTAATACAAAAATACAAAGTTAAACAATATGCTAATCCTTCCAATGTTTTTAAAACAAATATTCCGAAAAAGATACAAGCAATACCCATGAAAGAATTAATTAATGTGATGATAAACATTAACTTAATTTTTCCTGTAGATTGAAAAAAGGCGCCACTGGCAGCAGATATTACTTGAATACTTATTGTCCAAGATAATATTTTAAGAATAGGGATAGATGGTATCCATTGGACACCAAATACAATCAATGTCAATTCTTTAGCAGTAAAATAAATGAGAACAGATAGAGGGAAACTCAAAATAGCAAGTATTCGCGTTATTTTAAGATAGTTATGAAAAATTTTATTTAAGTCGCTTTGAAATTCTGAAAAAAATGGAAGAATAACGGGAGAAACAACAGTAGCTAAGTTTTCCACGGGTAAAAGAATAAGCCTGTATGATTTTTCGTAAAAAGCCAAAGATGATGATGAGAAAAATTTACCTACTAATATTTTATCCAAGTTCCTTCCAAAATAAATGACAAGGTTTGATAAAAATTGAAATGCAGAAAAATTGATGATCTTTTTAATTGATGCTTTTTTAGGATAAACTACTTTCAGAGGGTTTCTAACATAATTTACAACTAAATTCATGAAAGAACTTGATATGGTATAAATCAATAAGGCATATACCCCATAATCCAAATATGCAAATGTAATACCAATAATTCCTGATAAAATTTGGATGATGATTTGTCTGAACATCAGAAAACGAAATTCTTTGTTTTTTTGTAATAATGAATTGGGTACTATGTTGGCCGTATTAAAAAAAATATGAATTGATAGTATACAACAAATATTGTACAAAATATCTTTTTTATAAAAAGCAGCAATGTAATGAGCCGAACTGAAGAATATAGCAGTTAAAACAAGGCCAATAATACATGAAAATGAAAAAATACTATTAATATCCTCTTTTGTAAGGTTTTTATTGTGAATAATAGCCGGAGCAATGCCTAAATCTCCCAGCAAACTAAAGAAAATAATCAAAACCATTGCCATAGCAACTACACCAAATTCATCAGGAGACAATAAACGAGATAAAACTCCGGTAATGAAAAGCTGCAGAAATATGCTTGAATATTTAGTTACAGCTGTGTAAAATACACTAAATATGAATTCTCTTTTTACTGAGGACATGGCTAATCACTATTTTTTTTATATACAATATAATCTTGATTGTATGTATTTATATCATAATTATCCTCTAAAGTAACTTTTAATTCTTGGTTTTTTAAGGGTCCATTAATTGTGATTATCCATATTGGAGGACTTTCTTTTATCATTTTGTTAAATTCTATCAATACATTCGGATCAGCTATTCCCCACCAATCTTGTATTGTAAAGTATTTGAAACATGGGATAATATTTTCATATAAATACCATCCTGCATCAACATTGTATCCAATTACATTATTTTTTTCACTTTCAGGAATAGATATTTTCGGATAATTGTATGCTGATATGCCATATTTATGAGATTGATATGTAAGTATAATATAATCTTTTAAAAAATATACGTAAGGGACACATAATAAGCATAATATTACAATGTAAATCTTTTTCTGCTTTTTTCTAATTTTCTTATCATTTAGGTTTTTTAATGCCATTGAAATTGCAAGAGCAATGATTACCAAATTAATTATCTGGTAATGCAAGTACAATTTACCAGAATTTATAACAATGAAAGAAAATAGCACAGTTATAACACATAAGGTAAATAACTTTATATTGTTGTAACTTTTATAGTATTGATAAGCTGTAAAGATAACAAAAAGTAGAGTTATTAAACCATATAAAAATCCAAATATATGTCCCCAAACATATTTGATTATGGAAACTGAAGCATATTTGAAATTAAATAAAAATGTTCCATAAAACATATCATATAAGGCATCATTGAAATAGAAATACAAAGAAATAAAGATTGTAGTTATTGTGAAAGAAAATAAAAACATTCCTATATGTTTCAATAAAGCAGTCCATCTTTTTTCCACAATTAAAAATATTGCAATCGTGAGTAAAAGAGCTGCTAAAGGAGCAACATTAGTTAAACGAGTGAAAATAATGATTGAAAAACAAATGCCATATATAAATGTGTTTATTATTGGATACATTGATTTTTTTGTAAAATCTTTTATCCCCAAGTAAAATGGAATTATTAAAAAAAGAAGGTTATATTCTTCTGTTATATTTCCTCCAGAAATAGGTAATGCTAAAAAAATAAGAGAACATAGTATTACAATCCAAATTTGTTCTTTTTTTATGAATAGTAAGGCTAATTTTCTTAAAAAGAATAGTACTAAAGTTAGATTTAAAAATTGGAGTAGAAATATTCCTTTTTTCCCGGGAATAATAAATTGTCCCAATGCTTCTATGAAAAACAGGATTGGACCTTTATGGTCAAAAATATCCTTATATAAGATTTTACCATGTAATACAGCTTTCCCAATGAGCATGAATATAGCAGAATCTCCTTCGGTAAAAGAATTATATAAAATACTTGTTGAAGAAGAAAAAATCAATAGAAAAACGAACGATATGATAGGGAAAAAGAGAATATATAATTTATTTTTCATTATGCTTGTGTTCTAACAAGGATAAAAGATATTTTCCATATTCGGTTTTATTTTGTTCCTCTCCGGATACTTGTAATTGGATATCACTGATCCATTTATTTCTCCAGGCAATCTCTTCGATACATGAAACATAAAACCCTTGCCTTTTTTGAATAGTTTCTATGAAATTTCCAGCCTCTAATAAACTATCACAATTACCAGTATCTAACCAGGCAAAACCTCGTCCGAAAAGTTCTACTTTTAAAGAACCTTCTTCCAAATATATGCGATTCAAATCCGTAATTTCATATTCTCCACGAGCAGAAGGTTTTAATTCTTTTGCTCTTTTAACTACAGTGTTATCATAAAAATATAATCCGGGAACTGCATAATTCGATTTTGGTTTTTCCGGTTTTTCTTCGATAGAGATAACTTTTCCTGATTTGTCAAAATCCACTACTCCGTAAGCCCTGGGATCTTTGACATAATATCCGAAGATACAAGCTCCTTTTTCTATATTTTTAGCTTGCTTAAGCATTTGAGAAAATCCTTGTCCGTAAAAAATATTGTCACCCAATATTAAGCATGCGGAATCTTGTCCGATAAATTTTTCTCCCAACACGAAAGCCTGTGCTAATCCGTTAGGAGTTTCCTGAACAATATATTCAAATTTCATTCCTAAATTTTCTCCTGTGCCAAGTAATTCTTTGAACATAGGCAAGTCACGAGGTGTAGAAATAATCAATACTTCTCGAATACCTGCCAGCATCAACGTAGACAAAGGATAATATATCATCGGCTTATCATACACCGGCATGATTTGTTTAGAAATAGATTTTGACAGAGGATATAAACGGGTGGCGCTTCCTCCAGCTAAAATAATACCTTTCATAAGAGTTCTTTGAATAACGATGCGTTTTTGTCTTTATCTGATAATATTAATTGATTTTCCTGTATAGGCCATTGAATATTTAAGTCCGGATCATTGTATCGTATTGATCCTTCATTTTGAGGAGAATATATATTATCTACTTTATATTGAAAAATGGCTTCTTGGCTTGTTACTAAAAAACCATGTCCAAAACCCCTTGGAATAAAAAACTGACGTTTATTCCCTTCAGTTAATTCAATGGAAACGTATTTTCCGTAACTTTTAGATCCTTTTCTAAGATCAACTGCTACATCGAAGACAGATCCTTTGATTACCCTGACTAATTTAGCTTGTGATAATTCTCCTTTTTGAAAATGCAATCCCCGTAATACGCCAAAAGTTGATTTTGATTCGTTATCTTGAATAAAATCAACTTTTCCTATATTTGCTTCAAATTCCTCTTTTTTAAAAGATTCCATAAAATAACCTCTGGAATCTTCGTGTATTTTAGGTTCTAGAATCCATACTCCAGGTATATCAGTTTCAATATATTGCATTTATTTTTGTTTTTTGCAAAGATAATATTTTTCCTTGATAAAATAAAAAACCTTATGTAGTTCAATTTAAAGTTTACATCGCTTGTATATTTAAAAAAAGTATTACCTTTGCAACCGCAAAAAGGGTTCCTTGGCCGAGTGGCTAGGCACCGGTCTGCAAAACCGTCTACGGCGGTTCGAATCCGCCAGGAACCTCAACCAATTGAAGCCCTTATAAGAAAAAACTTATGAGGGCTTTTTTTAATAAACCAAAGTTTTTATGAATTTTAAGCGAAGTTTTTCTATATTTTTTTTCTGTTGTATTATTTCTTTTTCTGTGTTTTCACAAGATGTTGCGGTATATTTTACATCCATGCCATCCGATTTAATGCCTGAATTAGAAATTAATAGGAAGAAAGATTTAATTGATCTTTATCGGAACAATGAAAAGGCTGTTGTTAAAAACATGCTAAACGGAAAAGTCACTTTGGAAAAAATGACTGATAATTTTTTATCTCTTCATTCAGACTCTTCTTCTGTGGAGATAATTCTATTGCCTCTTATCAATGATTCAAAGGTAATATGCATAACAAAAACAGTTTGTGCTCCTGTATGTGACAGTCGAATTTATTTTTATACTATTGACTGGAAGCAGTTGGAAATGAAAGATTTTTTTTCTCCGGCAATTGCCTCAGAATATATCAAAGAAAATGTTGATGTTAACAATATAGATTTTTCTATGTTAGATATGGATTTGTTTGAATATAAACTGAATCCGGATGATTTAACTCTAAAACAAACATACAATACTCCCTTATATTTGGATAAAGATTCTCGTGGAAAAATAAAAATGATTTTAAGCGAAAAACCTATAGTTTTCCGTTGGCATAAAACTAAGTTTACAAAGGATTATTAATCAGGTTCTTTGGAATATTATTTCCTAAATGGTAAAGAAACGATCTTAGCCTTCAGATTTTTATTGCGGATTTGAATAAATATTGTTGAATCGACAGTCACATATTTAGGTTCAACATATCCCAGGCCGATACCTTCTTTAGAAATGGGAGATATAGTCCCTGAAGTTACTTTTCCTATTTGTTTTCCGGTTTCATCTACAATATCATATCCGTTCCTAGGGATACCTTTTTCTTGCAAAACAAATCCACATAATTTACGAGAGACTCCTTCCTTTTTTTGTTTTTCAAGGACATCTTTACCAATAAAATCTTTTCCTTCTATAAATTTGGTTATCCATCCTAATCCAGCTTCTAAAGGAGATGTTGTTTCATCCAAGTCATTACCGTATAGGCGAAATCCCATTTCGAGTCTTAATGTATCTCTGGCTCCTAATCCAATAGGTTTGATTCCGAAAGAGGCTCCAGCTTTGAAAATGTTATTCCATAAAATTTCACCGAATGCAGGATAAAAATAAAGTTCAAATCCACCGGCTCCGGTATATCCCGTATTGGAGATAATAACTTCATCCAAACCTCCTATTTTTCCTGTTTGAAATCCATAATAAGGAATTGAAGATAAATTTACATCTGTCAGTTGTTGTAATACTTCTATTGCTTTAGGACCTTGAATTGCTAATTGTGCAGTATGGTTAGATGCATTTTCTAAAATCAACCCTTCTATTTTATGTTTTTTACACCACTCCCAATCTTTTTCTATGTTAGATGCATTGACAACAAGCATATATTTTTCTTGTTCTACATGATAAACTAATAAGTCGTCAATAATACCACCTTTTTCATTGGTGAAACAAGTATATTGAGCTTTCCCGATAGGAAGAACCGAAACATCGTTTGTTGTTATTTTTTGCAAAAAAGGCAAAGCTTGAGGTCCTTTTACCCAAAATTCTCCCATGTGTGAGACATCAAAAACACCTACAGCATTGCAGACAGTAAGATGTTCATCAATAATACCGGAATATTCTATCGGCATATTATAACCGGCAAATTCGTGCATTTTAGCGCCGAGAGATTCATGAATGTGGGTAAATGGAGTTTGTTTCATAATGATTTTTCTGTTAGTTCGACTATTTTTACGATTACTTCTACTGCTTTTTTCATTGAAGGAATAGGAATAAACTCATATTTACCATGAAAATTTAATCCTCCGGCAAATATATTAGGGCAAGGTAGTCCTTTAAATGACAGCTGGCATCCATCCGTTCCTCCGCGGATAGGTTTTACAACCGGCTTCACTCCTACACTTTCCATTGCTTTGTATGCCAAATTAACAATATGCATTTGGGATTCAATGATTTCCCTCATGTTTTTGTATTGATGTTTGATTTTTAATTGAACAGCTTCAGGGTATCGTTTGTTCATGGAAGCTGTTATTTCTTCTAATTTTTGGATTTTATTTTCGAAGATATTTTTGTCGTGATCCCTGATTATATAAGATAATTCAGCATTTTCAACATTTCCTGTCATTTTTGTCAAATGGAAAAACCCTTCATATCCAGAAGTATATTCCGGTCGTTCTTCCAATGGAAGTTGAGTATCAAATTGCATGGCTAAATGCATGGCATTTATCAACTTGTTTTTTGCATACCCAGGATGTACATTTCTACCTTTGAAAACAATTGTTGCAGCAGCAGCATTGAAATTTTCATATTCCAATTCTCCGATTTCTCCTCCGTCTATAGTATATGCCCAATTACATCCGAATTTATCTACATCAAATAAAGAAGCCCCCCTACCGATTTCTTCGTCAGGAGTAAATGCGATTCTTACTTTTCCATGTTTGATTTCTGGATGTTTGATGAGATATTGTATGGCTGTGATAATTTCCGCAATGCCAGCTTTGTCATCAGCTCCCAATAACGTTTTTCCAGTTGTCGTAATGAGATTTTGTCCTTTATAGCATAATAATTCAGGAAAATCTGAAGGAGAAAGGACTACATTCTCAGTTTTATTCAATACAATATTTTTTCCATCATAATTTTCTATTATTTGCGAATTTATATTCTCTCCGGACATATCAGGACTTGTATCCAAATGAGAAATAAAACCAATAATAGGACAGGTTTTTTCGGTATTGGCAGGCAAGGTTGCCATCAAATAAGAATGCTCATCTAATGAAATATCTTCAAGTCCCATTTCAATGAGTTCTTTTTCAAGACTCTTTGCAAAAATCAGTTGTTTTTGGGTACTTGGAGTTGTTTCCGAATCTTCATTAGATTGAGTATCAAAAGATATGTATTTTATAAACCTGTCTACAACATCCATTGTGTATCAAAAATAACTGGTTCCGTCCCAACAATGGGTGCAAAGTTCTTCTTTAGGAAGTCCAATGGCACGGACTAAATTTTCCAATGTATTGAATTTCAGCGTAGTGATATTTAGTTGTGTCCGAATTTTATCAACCATTTGGTTGTATTTCTCGGAATCAGTTTTTACATATTGATCCAGGTTCTTGTCATCTTCTCCCTCTAATTCTTTAATAACCCTGCGTGTAATTAGTTCCAAATGTGATTTTGATGCTGTGAAATTAAGAAATGGACAGGGATATACTAATGGTGGACATGCGATTCTCATATGTACTTCTTTAGCACCATAACCATATAATATATCTACATTGTCTTTTAATTGTGTTCCTCTGACTATGGAATCATCACAAAATATTACCCGTTTCCCTCGCAATAAAAATTTATTGGGGATTAGTTTCATTTTTGCTACTAATTCCCTTTGTGCTTGCTGTGATGGCGTAAAACTTCTCGGCCATGTAGGAGTATATTTAATGAATGCACGGCGGTATGGAACTCCTTTCCCTTCTGCATATCCTAAAGCATGTCCTATACCGGAATCTGGAATCCCGGATACGAAATCAACTTCCAGATCATCTGATTTGGCCATTTCCCGTCCACCTTCATAACGAACGGAATCGACATTAATTCCTTCATATTCAGAAACGGGATATCCATAATATACCCAGAGAAAAGAACAAATTTGTTTCTTTTTGTTAGGTTTACGTAATTGTACAAAATTATTAGCTGTTAATAATACAATTTCTCCCGGACCTACATTATATTCTATTTCATAACCTAAATTAGGAAATCCGCAAGGTTCGTTGGATACTGCCATAGCACCTTCTTTTTTCCCAATCACAACCGGAATCCTTCCTAACTTATCTCTTGCAGCAATAATTCCTTTTTCTGTAAGGATTAACATTGTACATGAACCTTGTATTCTATTGTATACATTTTCAACTCCTTCTACAAAAGTTTTCCCTTCATCTATCAGTAAAGAAATCAACTCTGTTTGATTTGTTTTTCCTGAACTTAATTCTGTAAAATGTTTTCCTCTCTCCAATAATCCGGCTTCCAGTTCATTCATATTATTCACGCGAGCTACAGTCACTACTGCATATTTTCCTAAATGGGAATTCATCACCATAGGTTGAGAGTCTGTATCGCTGATAACTCCTATCCCGGATTTTCCTTTGAACTTTTCTAAATCCGGTTCAAATTTTCCCCTAAAATAAGAGTTCTCCAAATTATGAATTGAACGTTTTAAGCCATTTTCACTCCATGTAACCAATCCTCCTCGTTTAGTTCCCATGTGGGAATTATAATCTGTTCCGTAAAAAAGATCGTTGATACATTCTTCGTTGGAAATTGTTCCAAAAAAACCACCCATATATTTATTAAGAATTAAAAATCAAATACTAAAATGAAAATTACTTTGGCTTAAATTTTTCATTTTTGAGTTTTAGACTTGTTTTGTTGTTCTAAAAGTAATGTCTTAGTAGGTTGATCGCATACTTCTGACGGACCGAAATATTGTATAGGACCCGGATAAACATAACATGTATTAAGAGCCCATGATTCTCTGTTAGATTTATATGCGTTGTATGGCGCTCCATTTAAATCAACTAATGCTTTTTGTATCACAGGTTTCATTTCTCCGTGGCGTCGTTCCATATTCATCATCATTGTGACAGGAATTCCACCAGGAATCCATTGTTCTGCAGGAGCAATAGTGTTTCTTACGGATGCCATGTAACCTGTTTTTCCGGAAGCAATCAAACGGGATGCCGTATATCCCAAAGAATAACAATAATCTGCATCATAATTCGATGGTGCAGCACATCTGCCTTCATAACCAAAGAAATGGACTTGTGTGGCAAATTTACCATTATATTTTCCTTCTTCTTTCCATATTGCTAAACGGTTAGCAACCATTTCTGCAAGCAGTTTTTCCGTCTCAATTAAAGAAACTTGCACATTGCCATGAGGATCTCTGTCTAAAGTCAATTGACGAGCTACACTTTCCGGAAGACTTGCATAAATGATAGCATTTTCTTTACTTAAATGCTTAATGATATATTCTTGCTGTGAAGATTTTTTAATTGTTTTAAATTCACCTTCATTTTTAACCAATAAATCATTTAATTCTGCAATTAATTTTTTCATGGCCGGAATAAATTCTATTAAACCTTCAGGAATCAAAACTGTTCCGAAATTATTACCATTTGAAGCACGAAGAGCTACAATTTCAGCAATGTAATTAACAATATCTTCCAATGATTGGTTATTAGCTTCCACTTTTTCTGAAATGATGCAAACATTAGGTTGTACCTGTAAGGCACATTCTAAAGCAATATGTGACGCCGAACGTCCCATTAATTTAATAAAATGCCAATATTTACGGGAAGAATTACAATCTCTCTGAATATTTCCGATTACTTCGGAATAAACTTTACAAGCTGTATCGAATCCGAAAGAAGTTTCTATCATTTCATTTTTTAGGTCTCCGTCAATTGTTTTGGGACAACCGATGACTTGTACTCCTGCTTTAATTGACTTGTAATATTCTGCTAAAACACAGGCATTTGTATTTGAATCATCTCCTCCAATAATAACTAATGCAGAAATATTTAATTCTTTCAATATTTCAAGGCCTCTATCAAATTGTTCTTTTGTTTCCAGTTTAGTACGCCCGGAACCGATAATATCAAATCCTCCTGTATTACGGTATTCATTAATTATATCAGCCGTCAATTCCATGTATTTATGATCAATCAATCCTCCGGGACCAAGCATAAATCCAAACAAACGATTATCTTGATTCATTTTTTTAAGCCCGTCAAAAATTCCGGCAATAACATTATGTCCCCCAGGAGCTTGTCCTCCTGAAAGTATAACTCCTACATTTATATGATTGTACAAAATATTTTCAGATGTTTCCTCAAATGTGACAATCGGCATTCCATAGGTGTTTGGAAATAATTTTTTAATAATTTCTTGATCTGCTACTGATTGAGTAACTGCTCCTTCTTTAGCCACAACGGCATTTTTTAGAGCTTTAGGCATTTTAGGTTGATAAACAGAACGTGCAATTTGTAAAGCGCTTTTAGTCATTGCGATATATTTTTACTATTATTGAAATACAATAGATAAGAATTGTCTCTTAAAGAAGTGCAAATATCGGATTTTTTTTTGAAGTTACAACGAATTGACGAGTATAAAATCAAATTTCAAATTAGTTATATTAATTGTTATTGCATTTGATCTTTCATTTGAGGAAAATACACTATCTTGCACCACTTTTTTATGATTTCCAGTAAATGAAATGACACAAGTTTATGATAAATCTTATCGGGATTAATAAAACTTATCATAATGGAGCTCCTCTCCATGTGTTGAAAGGAATAAATCTTCACATTGAAAAAGGAGAAATGGTATCTATTATGGGAGCTTCCGGTTCAGGAAAATCTACTCTGTTGAATATCCTAGGTATTTTAGACACCTATGACACTGGTGAATATCGTTTAAACAATACATTGATTCGAGATTTGAATGAAACTAAAGCGGCTGAATTGAGAAATAAAATGATCGGATTTATTTTTCAGTCTTTCAATTTGATAACTTTTAAAAATGCCATGGAAAATGTGGCATTGCCTTTATATTATCAAGGGATAGGAAGAAAAAGAAGGAATGTTATGGCTGTGGAATATTTAGATCGTTTGGGATTGAAAGATTGGTCGGAACATATGCCAAATGAACTTTCCGGAGGACAAAAACAGCGTGTAGCAATTGCACGTGCACTGATAGCTAAACCTCAAATTATATTGGCAGATGAGCCAACAGGTGCATTAGATAGTAAAACGTCACAAGAAGTTATACAAATTTTGAGAGAAGTGAATCAAGCCGGGATGACTATGGTTATCGTTACCCACGAACAGGCTGTTGCAAATGCTACAAATAAGATCATTCGCTTAAAAGACGGTATAATAGAATCCATAGAATAGAATTTATTATATGTTTGATTTTGATAATTGGCTGGAAATTTTTCACATCATCAGGAAAAATAAGTTAAGGACTTTTCTTACAGGATTTTCTGTGGCATGGGGGATTTTTATGCTCATTATTTTGTTGGCTGCAGGAAGCGGATTAAAAAATGGCGTTATGTCCAATTTTGGAGACAGAGCCAAAAACCGTGTGATTTTGCATGGAGGAAAAACATCGATCCCTTACCGGGGAATTTCAGATAAAAGGTCTATTCAACTGGATAGTAAAGATTTTGATTTTGTGAATCTGCGTGTTCCTGAATCGGATGAAATTTCTGCGCGTATTAATACAAACTCCAGGGTTGAATATAAGCAGGAATATACTAATTGCCGTTTAGAAGGAGTATATCCTGTATATCAATCTATCAACGGAATAAAAATATTGGGAAAAAACGGAAGATTTATCAATCAAATAGATATGAATGAAAAGCGGAAGGTGGCTGTAATTAATGAACGCCTTAAAACCGTTTTATTCAAAGAGGAAAATGCTATAGGAGAAAACTTTGAAGCTTATGGACTGGCCTTTAAAGTAATAGGAATTTGCAAAAGTGATGAATGGGGTGAACGGGCGTACATTCCATTTACAACATCCCAACAACTTTTTAAGAAAGGTTGGGGAATCGGTTCTTTAGTATTTACAGTGAATGGGTTGAAAAACAAAAAACAAAATGATGAATTTGATACCCGGTTGAGGAAACAATTAGCAGCTTTACATCAATTTGATCCGGAAGATAAAAATGCTGTTTATATCAGAAACCAACTAACCGATTATTTGCAAACCATGGGAATCTTCAATGGGATAGATGTTTTTATTCTTCTTATCGCTTTAGGAACTCTTATTGCCGGAATTGTGGGAGTCAGTAATATCATGTTGATAACTGTCAGGGAGAGAACAAAAGAATTCGGCATTCGAAAAGCCTTGGGAGCTAAACCCGGATCTATTTTGAAGTTGATTTTTATGGAATCAATATTTATTACTTCCATTTTTGGATATGTAGGAATGTTTATGGGAATGTTTATTTCTGAAACGGTTAATCATTTTATGATGTTAGCAGAGGAAACTTCAACAACAAATAACCATTCTTTGATAATATTTAAAGATCCGGTGGTAGATTTAGATATAGCATTGATTGCAACTGTAGCTTTGATCATTGCAGGGATTTGTTCAGGATTAATACCTGCATACAAGGCTGTGAAAGTTACAGCGGTAGAAGCCATGCGCACAGAGTAAAAGTATGTTTGATTTAGATGGTTTAAAGGAAATATGGGGTACGATTTCCCGGAATAAAGCGAAAAGCTTTCTTACGGGTTTGAGTGTATTTTGGGGAATTTTCATGCTTATCGTAATGCTTGGATCCGGTAACGGATTAAAAAATGGTATAATGGGAGGACTTGATGGAATTGCTACCAATGCATGTTTCTTTTATAATGCTAAAACAAGCGAACCATACATGGGATTTAAAAAAGGACGCTCTTGGAAGATGCGCAATAAAGATGTGGAAGCCATCAAACAAAAAGTTCCTGAATTGGAATATATTTCTCCTATGCTTTGGGGAGAAATGGAAGGAAACAATGTGGTAAGAAATGAGAAATCAGGATCTTATACTGTCCGGGGGCTTTATCCTTCTTATACAAAAATAGAACAACAGAGAATTTCCTTTGGCCGTTTTATTAATAACATTGATATTCATTTTAAAAGAAAGAATTGTGTCATAGGCATGAACGTTTATGAAGAACTTTTTCCGGATAGAAAAGATCCATTAGGGGAATATATTCGGGTAAATGGTATTTATTATCAAGTAATAGGAGTTACAGCCAGTGTTTCGGGAGCTAATATCGGAGGTCCTCCTGAAGAATCGGTTATAATACCTTTTTCCACTATGCAACAGGTAAATAATCAAGGAGATATTGTTCATTTTATTGCTGCAACAGCCAAAGAAGGAGTTGCTGCAAAAACGTTGGAAGACAAGATAAAATCTATTTTAAAGCACGAGAATAAAATATCTCCTACAGACGAGCAAGCTGTTGGTTCTTTCAATATAGAAGAGCAATTTCAAATATTCAATAACCTTTTTCTTGGGGTGGAAGCTTTAATTTGGTTTGTTGGATGTGGAACCTTATTGGCAGGAGTAATCGGTGTGAGTAATATTATGTTGATTGCTATCAGAGAGCGTACAAAAGAAATTGGAGTAAGGCGAGCTTTAGGAGCTAAACCTATAGTAATTTTAAAACAAATTATGATGGAAAGTCTTTTCCTCACTACTTTATCAGGAATATTAGGATTATGTTTAGGCGTCGGTATATTAGCATTAATAAATGCGTTTATGCAACAAGCGGAAACAAATGATGAAGTTTTTTTTCAAAATCCGGTCGTGGGGTGTTATATTGCAGTTTGTGGGTTGTTTTTTTTTGTTTTGAATGGTATTATTTTAGTTGACGTTGATGATTCCA
>JAVBMM010000100.1:0-45234 GCA_031552425.1 Bacteroidales bacterium
CTAGAGATGAGGTTGATACGTGAGGGCCTGATAATAGGGTAAAAATTTCTCCCAAAGAATTTTTTAATATCATGTCATCAGATTGTGTATTAACCTGGAATATAATCTTGAATCTTTTTCCTATTTCAATAGAATCAGGAGCAATAATATCTAATTTTATTGGGAAAGATTGTTTTTCTTTGGATTTATTCATTTTCTCCGATGACAAAACTTTTATGTTCACAGGTTTGGATGAAATAATTTTATTATCGATCAAAGCAGTGGCCTCCCGGATCGTGTAATTACCTTTTTTCAAAGCTATTAATTCATACACATAAGAGATTTTATTTATATTGGTTAATTCTCCATTAGTAATAGAAAGTACGGAAGATCTCGATTGATAAGGTCCATGTATTAACTCAAAATCTTTAAAATCAGGAGATTTGAATTCTTTTATGTTTTGGCTATTTATTTCAAAAGTGATCTTAAATCGTTTTCCTAATTCAACGTTCTTATCTACAATGACATGAATTGTTGTTTGGTCAAAATTTTCTTGGGAGTAGATATTTATTTCGAATAATAATAAGAGAAAAATAAATACCAGTATATTTTTCATTATTAAGTGCATGATAAAATTGTTCAGGGTAATATGAAATTTGAGGCAAAGATATGTAATTTCATGATAATTCTAAAGTAGCTACTTATTCTTGATTTTCTAAAGATAGGATTGTATATCTCTTTTCAGGGAAAAAACCTTTGATCTGTCAGGGAAGAAATTTTGCTCCGACTGGTTAGAAATTCAGCCAGAACCGGAGTGGTGACATTTCAGATTTTATCTCAAATCGGAGAACCCTCTGAAACAGATTGTTGAACATATTTTCAATCGATTTTGTTATTTTTAAATGAAAACAATCAATTTTAATTGTACTTTTATATGATAATCAAGTGTTAAAGAGATTAAAATAATTGTCAAACCCCAAGCTAATATTAATCAGAAAGATTAAATAAGCAGCTTATTAAAAATTGAAGAAGTATGAAAAAGTACGTGTGTACTGTTTGTGGTTATGAATACGACCCTGAAAAAGGTGACCCGGATAATGGTATTGTTCCCGGAACTCCATTCGAAAAACTTCCTGATGATTGGACATGCCCGGAATGCGGCGTGGGTAAAGACATGTTTGAACCTGTTGCCGAATAAGTCTTATACGCTGGGGCAGTAAAAATAAAAACAAAATACGGAAAAAGGACCTTTATTGGTTTCTTTGATCCATCCGTACGACCTTATTTTGATGCAAACATTCTTAGTTTTACCATACCCATGTCAAGATTCAGGGAAATGTATGGGACCATCCGGAAAAGCAGTCTTTTCGATACTCATGCTTGGGCAAAGGTTAAGGAACGAATCAATCTGGATGCTGAATTTACGCAGGATATTAACAGATAGATAAATCAAAATTACTATCAAGAATGTGATTATTGTTTTACTTAAAACATTTGAACAAGTGAATTGATCCCGTCCGATATTTTTTTGACAAAATCTTACGTGTAATTGTTATAGTGGTATGGAAAAGGATATTTTTAAAAAATTACTACACGCCCAAAAGGAAGAAATGACGGGACAAATCATTTACGCCCACCTTGCCAAAGTCGAGAAGAATCCGGTAAACAAGAAAGTATTGTCTGAAATAGCCGACCAGGAAATGGAGCACTACCGGGTATTAGAAAAATATACCAATCTGCAACCGAAGGCAAACAAGAACAAAGTATTTCTCTACCGTTTGTTTTTCCGCTTTCCGGGCGTAACATTTACCATCAAATTAATGGAGAAATCCGAAGAGGAATCCCAACTTATCTATGATGTATTAGCGCAATTGTACCCCGAATTTGCCCACATAAAAGAGCAGGAAGAAGTGCATGAAAACAAGCTAATCGCCATGATTAAAGAATCGAAGCTCGATTATCTGGGAGCTGTTATCCTGGGAGTAAATGATGCGCTGATTGAATTGACGGGAGCATTGGCGGGGTTTACTTTAGCTCTGCAAAACTCACTTATTATCGCTATGACAGGAAGTATAACGGGAATTGCCGCCGCCCTTTCCATGGCTTCTTCCGTTTATTTATCCATGAAAGCGGATTCAAGTAACAAGAATGCTATCAAAGCTGCTGCAAACACCGGAATATCTTATCTGATAACTGTCGTATTATTGATTATTCCATTCCTGATTTTAAAAAATGTATTTGTTGCGTTGGCAGTGACTTTAGGCATTGCTGCAATAATTATTGCCATGTTCATGTTCTATTATTCGGTAGTTAAGGAAGTGAGTTTCAAGAAAAAGTTTCTTGAAATGTTGGCATTGAGTTTTGGTATTGCAACTTTTAGCTTTGTTGTCGGATATATACTCAAAAAAATGACGGGCGTTTGATGAATTATAACGAAGGGTAACCTTAAAAAATTTCCTGTACTAAACTTTTGGGATCCATAGGGCTTACACTTTGAACATTTCAATGTAAAAATGCGTTTTTGTTTATAGGTAATCTACCTCTGTTACGTTTGTTGATTCATGCTCCGGAACAACAGAAAAAATAAATAGAAAGAAATAAACACTCTCATTTGTTTTTAATATGTGATAATGTGTGAAATTTAAAATTTACAGCTATGAACACAAAGTCAGTTTTACTATTATTTTCAGGTTTATTATTGTCGGGATTAACTTGCTCTTCCTATGCTCAAACTCAGAAAACAGGTAACCCGGAAAAAGCAAAAACGGATGTGGTACTGAAAGATTACGGCGCTCAACCGACCGTGATTAATATTGAAGATCATACCGAGGCCAATTCTAACTACCGGATGGCATTGTGGACGGGAACTCATTTGCAGTTGACAGTAATGTCGATTCCTCCGAAAGGGGAAGTTGGCTTGGAACAGCATTTGGAAACCGACCAGTTTTTAAGGGTAGAATCCGGTAAGGCGAAAGTGATGATGGGCGACAGCAAAGACGCTCTTACTTTTGTTAAAGAAGCGGAAGATAATTTTGCCATTATTATTCCGGCCGGGAAATGGCATAACATCATTAGTATAGGGGATGAACCCTTGAAACTGTATTCGATTTACACCCCTGTCGAACATCCATTCGGAACGGTTCAACAAACAAAAAAGGATGCAGATGAGCAAGAGAAAACCCCATAAATATCGATATTGAGACAAGCGCCCTCGATATTATTTGTTGTTGGAAGGAGAAACAGGAGTTTATCGCCCGATTAACAGCTTTATATGGGAATTATAAGCACATGATAATTGAGCACGAAATTCTGAATCGGCGGGGGGAAAGTTTTAGGCAACAAATAATCGACTTAAAACGACAAGGATATAAAACCGAACCTGCATTCGGAATTGCTTTTGGCTTGGTGGAAAACCCGTATGAAGAATTACTGATCTACACTCCATCCATTGTTTAATACAGGTCGAAATAAGTGATATCCGGCGCATAAATAGCCAGATATCCCTTGATCTGTATATTCCTAAAAACAAAAAGAGAGTCACTTTTTATTGTAACTCTCTGATTTTCTCGCTCTTCCTCTTGGACTTGAACCAAGGACCCTCTGATTAACAGTCAGATGCTCTAACCGACTGAGCTAAGGAAGAATTTCTGCATTTGTTTGTCAAATGCGCTGCAAAAGTAAAGGTTATTTTCGAAATATACAATATCTTTGCAGAAAAAAATCTGACAAAAATGAAAATACTCGGAATGGGCAACGCATTGGTAGATGTGTTAGCTAAATTAGATACAGACGAACATTTGTCGGCATTAAAATTGCCTAAGGGAAGTATGCAACTGATTGATGAGAATCAGAGAGAACATATATCTAAAGCGATTGGAGGCTTGCAGCAGAAGATGACAGCCGGAGGTTGTGCTTCCAATACTTTGGCAGCCTTAGCAAAGATGGGGTTGTATGCCGGTTTTATAGGAAAAGTGGGAGATGATCTATATGGTAACTTTTATTTGAATGATGTCAGGGAAATAGGAGTAAAAACTCACATAGTGCAAAAACAAGCCTCTTCAGGAACGGCAATGGCTTTGATTTCTCCCGACGGGGAAAGGACTTTCGGTACCTACCTGGGAATTTCCGCTGAACTTTCCGTTGAAGATATTTCGGAAGAAATATTCCGCCAGTATAATTACTTTTATGTAGAAGGTTATTTAGTGCAAAATTATCAATTGATAGAAACAGCCATGAGTTTGGCCAAGAAATTAAATATGAAAATTATCATTGATACGGCCAGTTATAATATAGTGGAAGAAAATCGTGATTTTTTCCTGAAATTATTAGAGGAGTATGTAGATATTGTTTTTGCAAATGAAGAAGAAGCCCGTGCACTTACAGGACTAAATCCAGAGGAAGCAATAAAAGTAATTGCAGGTAAAGTGGAAATTGCAGTTGTTAAAACAGGAGCAAAAGGTGCTTTAGCAATGAGTAATGATAAATTGGTAGCTGTTCCGGCACTTGTTGCCAATGTGGTAGATGCCACGGCTGCCGGAGATTTTTATGCTGCAGGGTTCTTATATGGGCTTTTTCACAACAAAGGATTAGAACAATGTGCCAGGATAGGTTCTCTTTTTGCATCTAATATCATAGAAGTAGTCGGAACCCGTTTGGAAGATCAGTCATGGCAAAAAATAAGGATAAATGCTGAAAAAATATTATCTTCGCCTGTATTAAATTAACTTACAGTATATTTAGGAAAATATGATAAAAGATTTTTTATTAAGGTACTACTCAGGAGAACGACTAAAGCAATTTAGGAAAAAATATGGACATTTTTTTATTTTTCTTGTTAAGATAATACCTTTTTATGGAAATTTGAATATACTCGCTTTGGTTTTTGGTACTGATAAAAATGGAGGACATAATTACACCAAACATTATATGAATCATTTCAAGCCATATCGCTTGAAAAGGATAAAAATATTAGAAATCGGTGTAGGTGGTTATAATGATCCTTTACAGGGAGGCGAATCTTTGAGAATGTGGAAAAAATATTTTCCGTTTGGAAAGATTTTTTCATTGGATATTTATGATAAAAGTTCATTACAAGAAAATAGAATAAAGATTTATCGAGGAAGCCAGGTAGATCCCATTATCTTAAATAAAATTACAGAAGAAAATGGAGAATTTGATTTGATTATAGATGATGGAAGCCATTACAATGAACATATAGTGGATACATTCAAATACTTATTCCCCAAGTTAAAAGGAGGAGGTATTTATGTTATTGAAGATATTCAAACATCATATTGGAAAGAAATGGGTGGAGATAATGTTGATTTTTCAAATCCTCAAACAGCGATGAACTTTTGTAAAAAGTTAACTGATTGCTTGAATTACAGCGAATTCAATATCCCTGGTTATCAACCGTCTTATTATGATTTAAATATTACCGAAATTCACTTTTATCACAATCTTGTATTCATTTACAAGAATAAAAATAATGAAGTTTCAAATATAATAAAATAGTATACAAAACTATCAAATCCCTACAGATTAAATTAAAACAGAAAATGTACAAATACTTTTTTATAAATATCCTCCTGTTAGGAGGAGTTTTCGGTGCTTTTGCTCAACAAACAGATAATCAGAGATTTGAACTTTCTAAAAATCTGGATGTTTTTAATTCTTTGATTAAAGAGTTAGATATGTTTTATGTAGATACTATCCAACCGGATAAAGTGATCTCGAATGCAATTGATGGGATGTTAGGGAAATTAGATCCTTATACAACTTATATCACTGAGGAAGAACTAAATGATTTTAAATTTATGACTACCGGAGAATATGCGGGAATAGGTTCTATTATTGTTCAACGAAAGGGAAAAACATATATCTCCGAACCTTATGAAAATATGCCTGCGGCTCTTGCCGGATTAAAAGCGGGTGATGAACTGCTTGAAATAGATGATGTGAAAGTCTCCGAAATAGAAATCCCCAGTGAAAAGCTGAAAGGACCGGCGAATACTAAAGTGAAGGTGAAATATATGCCTTCCGGAAGTAAAAAACCGGTAGTAGTAGAAATCGTCCGGAAAAGAATACAAATTAATCCGGTGACTTATTATGGAGTTGTAGGGGAAAATACCGGTTATATATATCTTTCCGGATTTACCGATGGATGCTCCCTGGAAGTAAAAGCAGCCTTTAATGATTTGAAGAAAAATCATAACATCACTTCTGTTATTTTGGATATGAGGAATAATCCCGGAGGAATCATGGAAGAAGCTGTGCAGATAGTCAATATATTTGTTCCTAAAGGGAAAGTAGTATTATCCACTAAGGGAAAGATAAAACAATGGGAAAGAACTTACCGTACAGCAATAGAGCCTTTGGATACGGTTATTCCATTGGCGGTTTTAGTAAATGGGAACTCAGCTTCTGCTTCGGAAATTGTATCCGGAGCCATACAAGATCTGGACAGGGGAATTATTGTTGGAGCAAGAACTTTTGGAAAAGGTTTGGTGCAATCTACGCGTGAGCTACCTTATAGCAATAGTCTGAAAGTAACTACTTCAAAATATTATATCCCCAGCGGACGTTGCATACAGGCAATAGATTATGCTCATCGGGGAAAAGACGGTAGGGCAGGAGTTATTCCTGATAGTTTGACTTCTGTTTTTCAAACGGAAAAAGGACGTTTGGTTCGTGATGGAGGAGGTGTTACTCCTGATTTCAAAGTAGAAGAAGAGCGTAAGTCGAATATATCCTATTATTTGAGGCTTGATTATATGATCTTTGATTATGTGACGGAATGGGTAAATAAACATGATAAAATTGTTCCGGTACAAGATTTTGTTTTTCCGGAGACAGATTATAATTCGTTCAAAGCATTTGTGAAAAGCAAAAACTTTACCTATGACCGACAAAGCGAAAAGGCTTTAACCGCACTTAAAGAGATCATGAATTTTGAAGGCTATAAAGAAACGGCAGCAGAAGAGTTCAAAGCTTTGGAGGTAAAATTAAAGCCCGATTTGGATCGTGACTTAGAATTAAATAAAGAAGATATTATAGATCTCATTTCGTCGGAAATAGTAAAAAGATATTATTATCAAAAAGGAGAAATAATACAATTGCTCAAGAAAGACAAAGATTTGGAAAAAGCATTGGAAGTATTCCAGAATAAAGATTTATATGATAAAACCTTGACAGATACAGGGAATTTAAGTGAACTTCCTCAAATTTCGAAACCATGAAAAATATCATATTCATTCCTTTGCTGATATTTTTAGCAGCAAGTATCTATGTTTTTGTCCGTGGATGGCAAATATTACCGCAAAATATACTTTTGCGGATTGTTTATATAATCTCTTTCCTTTTTTTATGGTCTGCATATATCATCGGAATGGTGGGAAAAGAAAGTCTCCCGGTACCGCTTGTTAAATGGTTTTGTCTTTTAGGAGGAACCTTTTGGGTTGTGATAATATATTTGGTATTTATTTTATTAGCTATTGATATATTGCGGATTATCAATCATTTTTTCCATTTTTTCCCTTCTTTTATCACCGGAAATATGATGCAAGCCAAATGGATAGTTATTGGTGCTGTATTCCTTGTTATTGCCGTATTACTTGGAACAGGATACTATCGTTTTTCTCATCCGGAGGTAAAAAAGCTGGAGTTAGAAATCGATAAACAAGTGAATGGCCGTAAAGAATTAAATATTGTTGCAGTTTCGGATCTTCACCTCGGATTCACCATCGGAAAAAAAAGATTGCAGGAATATATCCGGCAAATCAATGACCTTCATCCGGATATTGTTCTTATTGCCGGAGATTTAATAGATATTTCTGCTCGTCCGCTTGAAAAATATAAGATGTATGAAGATTTGCAACAACTTCGGGCTCCATTGGGTGTATATATGGTTACCGGAAATCATGAGTATATTTCGGGAATTAAAAACTCTCTGGCATTTATAGAGAAAACAGGTATCCGTTTATTACAAGATGAAAAAGTTTCTCCGGATAGTACTTTCATACTGGTAGGACAATCTGACCTGACAGATCCTCAAAGTAAAACGATTCCTTATATATTGAAAGATACTTTGACGGATTTACCGGTTATATGTATTTCCCATCAGCCTCAAACGATCAATTTGCAAGGAGCGGTAAACAGCCATGTGGATTTTCTGTTTTGCGGACATACCCATTTGGGGCAAGTGTGGCCGGGTAATAAAATTGTAGAAAGAATGTACGAAGTTCCTTACGGTTATAAGAAGATACAGGAAACCAACGTATATGTATCTTCCGGTTTAGGTATTTGGGGACCACAATTCCGTATTGGGACACAATCGGAACTCATCCAGGTCAAGTTGAAGTTTCAATGAAGGTATTTCTGACTTCCATATTGGCACAGGTATTTTTAACCGGATACATTTTATACCATGTTTGGTATGTACTTCCGGCAAAAAAAAAGTACCGGATACCGGTAGTCGGTCTGATATTGTTGGAAGTCTTACTTTCCTTTTTTGCATATTTCTTTCATAAACATTTGAATGATGATCTACTCCATTATTCGCAAATTATTTGTGGAACATGGTTTATAGCATCAATTTATTTTTCACTCTTTTTAATTATACTTGATATAATTTGCATTCTCAATTATTTCTTTTCATTTTTCCCATCTTGGGTGAAGGTATATTATAAACAGATTAAATATGCTTTATCTGTTTTTTTTATCATCCTTGTTACTTTTTTTCTTATTTGCGGATATGATAGTTACCTGCATCCGAAAGTAAAACATCAAACAATTCATATTTCCAAAAAAGCAGGAAAAATATCTTCGGTACGGATTGCTTTTGCATCGGATATACATGCCGGAATTGTGGTAGATCGTTCACAAGTAAAAAGATATGTTGATCTGATCAATGCACAAAAATGCGATATCATTATACTTGGCGGAGATATGATCGATTATGATTTGCATATATTGAATAAACAAGATGTAGCACAAGAATTTTGTCGTTTGAAAGCTCCTTTGGGCGTATATGCCATACTAGGGAATCATGAATACCGTTTCAATAGAGAAAAGAAAATTGAATGGTTGCGAAGTGCAGGATTAACCATTTTACAAGATTCCGTAGTAATGCCGGAAATGTCTTTTTACCTGATAGGAAGAGATGACAAGAAAAATAAAAACAGAAAATCCCTGAGTTATCTTGTTACCGGATTAGATAAGTCCAAACCGATTATTGTTGCAGATCATCAGCCGACCAACATCATGGAAAATGTTATGAATGAAACGGATTTTGTAATGATGGGTCATGTACACAACGGACAAATCTGGCCATATAACCATTTCTTACAGTGGTATTGGGATGGTTTTAGTGAGGGTTATGGAAAAAAAGGGAACACACAAACCTATATATCATCAGGATTAGGACTTTCCGGTCCTCCTTTCCGGGTATTTACCGATTCGGAAATTATAGTATTTGAAATTATTTTCGGTTCCTGATTCTTCGCATTATCTTCAAAACTTGAAACTTGCTCCGGCCATTAAATTAGCTCCTTCCGCGGGATAACCATACCACAGATCGTAGTGTTGAGACAAGAAATTATTCATTTTCAAATAAATGGAAAAAGCTTTATTAAAAGTATAAGTTCCTGTCAGATTTACCTCGTTAATGTTTTTGATACCACGAACCTGATCATTAACAAGTGCATCCCTGCCTGATTCCAAGTGGTAAATCAAATCTAACCGTAGAGGGAAAGTAAATTGATACATCGCTGTAAAATCCCACTCGAAGACAGGTTTATTCCAGGCCTTAGAAGAATATGAACTTGTAACAGGTCTGTTAAAATCATCGACATCCCAGGCATTATATTGGGCTTTCAATCCGATCTCGAAAATATCCTGGTATTGGTATTTGGCATGAATACCCACCTTGAATAAATTAGCATTCATTGTATCTGCCAAAGCAACATTTTCGGCAATAGTTGAGTTAAGAGCAATATTATAAGGATAGACGGGACGGAAAAAATGTGCGTCTTTATCCATTTTGTATCCGGCAAAAATGTTGAACCACAAATTGTCCTGAACGTTCATTTTGTAACCTAAAACCGCATCGATTTTTGTTTGAGAATCAATCACACGGTTTTGAGGAGTTGTATAACGGTTCTCATGAAAAATAGCATAGTTAGAATTGGTAAAAACTCCTCCGGATGCTGTTAAGTATAATTCAGAATTTGATGAAGGGAATAGGGAAAATGCCAGGTCAGGAGCCAAACTGAAAGGATCTCCATGATCAAAATTAAAATGAAACTTAGCACCGATCCTTGCTTTCCAAACATCGTTGTCAAATCTGATATAAGGATTCAGGGATAATTGCCCGTAACTATTATAACCCGAATAATATTTGGCGCCTTCCGGTTGGGAATAAGCGTATGAAATCCCTTGTAAGTAACCGGCAATTCCTAATTTGTTATCACCGGAGAAAAGCCAGTTGATATCCCAATCCGCTTTTCCTATAGATTCTTTAGGTCCTTCCAATTCTTTAGAGGTAGCATATTTTTGCTTGAAATTGATATAATTGAACTTAACTAAGTAGTTCAGATCCCCCTGATCTTGAGAAGTCATACCCAGATTTACATCAATCATATTGTTCACCTGGCAAACATTTTTATCTACAGTGGGAAGAGTTCCGATAATACCTTCCGGGGTTATAGGATAACCATAATAATTAAATGAAGAATAAGTATATTTCAATCCTCCGAAAACGGAAAAAAGATTGAATTTGTGGGAATATGTAGCAGCTCCCCAAGTATCATTTAATTTCATTTTAGTATGTTCATCTGTTTGAACATAAGGAACTTTTGCATTTGTAGAACGGTTAGATGCATATATGTCTAGCTTATCTTTTTCTGTGTTGAGTATCCGGTATCCTAAATTAGCATCGATATTCCATCCCATACCGATACCTGCAGTTACATAGCCTTTATATGGAGAATCTTGTGTTTGAGTGAAGAAATCTTCGGCTTTCAACGGAATAATTTGTGGCTGCACCTGAAAAGGCAAAGCATAATTGGAATATTCCACTACCGATTTACTTGTTTTGATATCTTTTACTTCCGGCAAATAATTGATCCGGGAAGCCTCTTTAACTGTAGGAGCATATTCTTTTTCAAGTAACATCTCCCTTTTCAAAAGTGTGTCTGCGGAATTTGTTTGGGCTTGAAGAGTAATTAAACAGCCCATGAATATTCCGGATATGATAGATATTATTTTCATTTTATTATTTCAGTTTAAGCATTCTTTCTTCAATCATTTCTTTGATGTTATCATTTCCTTTGTAATTATACATCAAACTTTCCAGGTATTGTTTTGCCTGGAAATTATCTCCTTTACTTGCATAAATATCCGACAAAAGAATAAAACTACGGGCTAGCCAATAAGAGTGAGAAGTTCCGGATTTGATGAAATCGTTAATTTCAGTTTCTGCCCTATCCGTTTGTTTGGTATCAAAATAATATTGTGCCAATAAATATTTTGCTTCTGCTCCCCATGCCGTACGGGTATCTTTACCTAAGTCCTTTAAATCTGCAATGGCCTTGTTTCCTTCTTTTACAGCTAAAAAGGCTTTTGATCTGAAATATTTTGCTTCAGTACTTTGTTCCGGACTAAGATTGGATTCTTTTAATAAATTATCTGCCGCTTTGATTACATCTGCATTTTTGTTCAATGGGTAGGCACAACGTATAATCCCCAGTAAAGCTGTTGTTTTATTTTCCTTTTTTTCTGCCGATGAAGAAAGTCTTTCGTAGAATGGGAGTGCGGTTTTGTAGTTCTGTTGAGAATAATCCATATATGCCATTCTTAACAAAGAACCTTCGGTAAATTCGGTATCTCCGGCGTTGAGTACCTGGATAAATTCTTTGCGGGCATTAGTGAAATCTTTTTGATCGTAATACAAACAGCCGGAATAAAAGTGTGCTTTGGTAGAGAAAATTCCTTTAGGAAAACTTTGCAAATAAGTTCTCATAGCACTTAATGCTTTCGTATCTTCTCCTTTCAGGAAAAGTTTTTCTGCAGCGAAATAAGTCAACGAATCTTGTTCCGATACTTCGAATTTAGCTCCTCCTAACGAATTAACGAATTGTGCGTATCCGTTAATATTATTCATTTCCAGGTAGACAGACTTCAAGTCCTGTAAAGCGACTCTTGCTTCTTCACTTCCCGGATAATCTGCAATTACTTTTTTATATGCTTCTGTAGATTGTGGCAATTTGTTTTGATTGAAATATAACAATCCGATTTGTGTCCCGGCTTTCCGGGCATAAGAACTATTCGGATATTTATTCAATACATCCCGGTAGGTTTCGATAGCTTCCGGAGCGTTATTCAACATGACAAAAGCCCTTCCTTTCTCATATAAAGCATCAGGAAGTAAATACGAATCCGGATATTTGGCAATTAATTTATCCAATAAAATGATTTTCCCTTTGTAATCTTTTTGTAATCCCAATATAAATGCGCTTTGGAAAAGAGAATAATCTCCTTCGGAAGGTTGCAGTTTAGCTGCTTGCAGGTAAGCATTTTCCGCTTCTTTGAATTGGCGTTTGTAAAAATAACAATCACCTCTTCTGTTGTAAGCATCAGCCAAAGATGTTTGCTTGGAATCTTTTTCTAAAGCAATATAATTTTCAAACCAGGCGCCGGCAGCATTATATTCTTTTTGATCGAAGAAACAATATCCTACATTATAATTGGAAAGTTTCAATAAGTGAACGTCTCCTCCGCTTCCCGGTTGCAGGAATGATTTGAAACCATTGATAGCTGATGTGTAATTTCCTAACCTGTAATAAGCATCAGATCTCCAATAAAGGGCGTTTGCTTTTTCCGTAAGAGCATAATTTCCTGCTTGTATGGTATTGGTGAAATGTTTGATTGCATCTTCAAATTGATTGTTGACGTATGCCAAAATTCCCTGGTGGAAATAAATCTTTTGTTTGGCTTCTAAAATTTTTGTGCCCGGCTTGCTGATATGATTAATGGAAGCTAAGGCCGCATCATAATTTTTGGTAGTTAAGTAAACATCTACCAAACAGTCATTTACCCGGTCGGTATAAATGGACTGCGGGAATTCATTCAGGAAATTCTCAAGAATACTTACGGATTCTCCGAAAGGAGAAACAGAGGTTTCATGCAACAACATGGCATAGTTGTAAGTAGCAGCTTCTTTTACCCGTTTATCGAAATCAGTACGGGTAGCCGCTTCAAAAGCCATAATGGCATTTTTCTTGTCACCTGTTTTCAGGTATGCTTGTCCAAGATACAAATAAGCATTTTGTCCGATTTCATCATTTATTTGTATGCTATTACTCAGGAATTTAATAGCTTCCGGGTAATTTTTTGCTTCAAAATAGAGTAATCCCAGTACATATAGATCGTTTCTTGCAGGATTTT
Organism: Bacteroidales bacterium; assembly: GCA_031552425.1. Taxonomy (GTDB): domain Bacteria; phylum Bacteroidota; class Bacteroidia; order Bacteroidales; family Azobacteroidaceae; genus JAISFI01. The sequence continues at coordinate 13,423 of JAVBMM010000100.1, forward strand.
GCGTAGAAGAAACATATTTAAGGAGGTGCTCCATGGCTTTTTCCCGGTTACCTTCCTCATAATAGGCATTTCCTACAATCCGGTGTATTTCTGCATTATTAGTTTCATATTGAAAATTGGTCAGTAGGGCTTCCCCTTCTATAATAGTTTGCGGATAGTTTTTTTGAATGTAATGTATTTGTGTGAGGTAATACAAAACAGATTTACGGTATTCCGGATGATTTTTTAAAGAAGAAAAACTTGTTAAGGCTTTATCATATTTTTTTTCGGTGTAATCTAAATATCCCCGGTAATAGGTAGCAGCATCTTTGTATTTTTTACTATTGTTTTGCAATAGGCCGAATAAACGGTAAGATTCTTCCGTTTTATTTGATTTCATGCAGGAATAAGCCATCCTGTAAATGCAATCTTCTTGTTCTGTCTGGGGTAGGTTACCGGGTTCTACTTTCTCCAGCCAATAAATGGTTTTAGCGAAATCATTCTTCTCAAAATGAGAAGATCCGATATAAAAATAAGCTTGATTTTTATGTTTGGTATCCGGATAGTTTTCCAGATATTCTTTGAATTGGGATTCTGTATTCGCTTTTCCTTGTTTATAATCGCAAACAATGAGTAACCAGTCGGCTTCTGCCATCAAATCCGGATCTGTCGCATTTTTTTTGTATTCAACCAACTGATGGGAACATCCGGTATAGTTTGCGTCGTAAAACATTTCCAAAGCATCTCTGAAAAGACGATCTTCGGAAGTATATGCAGCTGATCTTTGTGCCGGGGTCCATTGTAAAACAACAATTAACAGGAAAGAGATAATCAATATTTTTTTCATTCTTGAAACAATGAATTAAACCTAGAAATATTCGCAAAGGTATTGTTTTTAGGCGTGAAATACAATGAAGTCGTTTAGACTTTTAAAATTAAATATTAGAGCTTATATCAAACACACATGAAACAAGGTTTCAATTTAATACCTTCACTACATTTTTTCTACCAAAAAGATTGATCATTGTGCTAAAATAGGACTTAACAGCCTTGCTTATTTAAGGGGTAGGGGGGTTACTTCGGGACTTCTATTTTTTCTACTAACTTTTTACAGATGAGTTCTGCGGAATGTCCTTCCATTTCTGTTTCTGCAGATAAGACGAGCCGGTGTTGGAGGATAAAAGGAGCTAAATATTTTATATCGTCCGGAGTAATAAAATCCCTGCCTTGTAACAAAGCATAGGCTTTGGAAACATTTAAAAGAGCGATCGAAGCGCGGGGAGAAGCTCCCAAATAAATAGCAGGACTGTTACGGGTAGTCAAAATGATTTGGGAAATGTATTTGAGCAATGCCGGATCCACAAATACTTCGGCAACTAATCCCCGGAAAGTCTTGATTTCTTTCTTGGAAAGGATAGGTTTGATATTTTTTAATTTGCTTAAATCAATGTTTTGGTGGTGACGGGTTAATATTTCCAATTCTTCGTTTGCATCCGGGTACTTGATGATAATTTTCATGATGAAACGGTCTAACTGAGCTTCCGGTAAGCGATAAGTACCTTCTTGTTCGATCGGGTTTTGTGTGGCGATAATAGTATAAATATCGCTCATAGGATAAGTGTGCCCGTCTATCGTTGCCTGTCTCTCTTCCATTACTTCGAAAAGGGCGGCTTGTGTTTTCGCCGGAGCACGGTTGATCTCGTCAATCAGAATTATTTCTGAAAATACCGGACCCTTGTGAAATTCAAATGTTCCGGATTGCATATTGAACACAGAGGTTCCCAACACATCAGAAGGCATCAGGTCGGGGGTGAATTGTATCCGGGAAAATTCAGTACTGGTAAGTTTAGCTGTCAGGCGGGCGATCAAGGTTTTAGCAACGCCAGGAACGCCTTCAATCAAGACATGCCCGTTGGCTAAAATGGCAGTCAATATCAAATCTACTACTTGTTCCTGACCAACGATTACAGAAGATATACATTCTTTCAATTGCTGAACCTTGTTGGAGAAATCACTTAAATCTATTCTGTTTTCAATAGTTTCCATTATTGTTTATTTTTTAATATGTTGTCCATTTTTATTACTAAATCCATCAACATTTTATCGGAGATCTGAAAGTCAGAACCAATCAGGTTCAAACCATCGAACAGCGAACGCACCATGTCCTCATCGCTTCCGGTTTTTTGTGCAATTTTTTCAAACATCTGTTTATCATGTGGTTGATTGATGATATCAATATGATAATCTTTCAGCAAATGTTCGGCGAATATATGATATTTTTTTTGAAGGATATCTGCGTTGTCACTTTTTCTCAAATAAAGTGCAGCTACGGATTGAACGAATTTCATCATTTGATTTTCCGGTTCTTTTACCACAGGAATTACTCGTTGTTTCCTTTTAGCCGTAAATATCATGAATAATAAAATCGATATCAATGTGAGATATAGCGCCCATTTTAAGGGTCTTTTACTCAATAAATACCTGAAAGGAGATCTGTTTTCTTCTTCACTTTCAGGATGATATTCTGTTCTCAATAAAACCTTTCCTTGCAGAGAAGATAAAATAGCCCAAACAAATTCGTTATTTTCAGACAAGATACCGTAGTTGGTAAAAAGTAAAGGGGTGGAAGATAAAATAATCTCTCCTTCACCGATGGGATAGCTGAAGGCAGTTACCTTACTGCTGTCGTTTACGGCAATGATCCTTGCATTCTCTTTGGGAATAGAATCAAAATAGGTATCACAAATAAGCGCCGGAAATTCATATTTTTTATCTTCAAATCCCGGCAGGCAGATTGATAAGTCTCGTTTCTTTTTCAAGGTGTCTATATTACTCCGGATTAAGAAGATATAATTATACCAGTCAGGAGAAGCAACACTGAACTGAAGGCTGTCTTGAAACGAATAATCAAAACCGGATGAAGCGATCAATATTTTATGTCCTTTTGCGACATAATCCAACAGATTATTCATCTCAAATTCCCAAGTACCGAAATGATCGGTAACAATCAGGATATTTTGACCGGATAACTTTTCTTCATTCATCAACCGGGAAATATTTTTATACGAATGTTCGTACTTATCCGGCCAGGAGGCTTCCAACATTTTGTCGAATACATATCCGCCGAAAGGATTTTTATCGGAGTTCCTATAAGTAGGGAACCAATCATAATCTTTTGGGCGTTTGTCGTTTTTATTGTTTACGAATGCAATGGCAAACAAAACCAAAAACAGGAAGATATATACATAAACTTTTTTCATAGGCCTGTCATTTTTACAATTTCATCAGACAAGCGGCTTACTTCCCGGAAGTGAGTGGCATCAGCCTTGAAATTTCCATAATGGAAATATAAGAAGAACAGGGACATTTCCCGGAATAAATTTCTAACAGCAAGGTTTTTTAATTCATATGCATATTCATTGACCGTTTTATTGGGTTTCCAATCAATCAATTCTCTGTCCTGAAGTATCCTGAGGGTTTGTAAATATTTCCATCTGAGGGCCTGGTTGTATTCTTCACTCGATAAAGCTTCAGCGATTAATTTGTCGAAATTCGTACCATAAATGTTATCTTCTTCTACCAGGTAATCTTGTTTGCGTTTGCTGTTTTTATAAAATAATGAGGGGCGGTAAATGTATAACAGAACCAATAATCCGATAATCAAAATGATACCAATGATTAAAAATGTATTATCGATACTCTTTTGCTCCGGTTCGATTTGCATGTTTTTAGATAACCATCGGCTGATAGCCTCGAGAATATAATCCCAGAAAGTGCGTTTGTCTTTTATCGAATGGGTATAATAATCGTATTGAGGATCATCTTTGAATTCTTTGAATAGAACGGAGTCCGGTTGTACAATATTTATTGCCTGATTGTTGTCCGTAAAAGACAACGAGTCTGCCGGAGATGAAAACACCGGTATAACAGATAACAGGTATATAAATAAAAGCATCAATCTCATTTATTCGATGTTTTCAAAATGTTCTACTTCATTTACCATTGAAACTCCTTCCAATTCTTCCCTGCCACTGCAGTATTGCAATGCAAGAGGAATGAAAATAAAAGGAATCAGCAATAAATTACCAAAAATGGAAATAAATAATGTAATATAAGAAATGATGCCTCCAACGTTGAAAAAGCCAAACTGAAGAAAATCACCCGGAAATAACTCTCCAAGGAAAAAACTGATGTAATAAGGTATGGCAAGAAAACTATTTACCAAATACAGCAGGAGGGTAGAAATCAGTAAAATAGCTAAAATGCTTCCTTTTTTCTTCCATCCTGTTTTAGATCCTTCTATTAAAGCATCTTTAATTCCCGTATTTTTGAAATATAAAGGAAATACGGTTAATGATAACGGAGGGATTAATAAAATGATTACTACCACCAGTGGAATAAGAAACCAAAAGCTTGCAGAAGCAGCTAATGATCCGAAAAAGAAAGCAACAGCAGCAATTGCCAACATACAAATAAAAAGTACGGATAGGGTATTGGGAGCAAATGCGATCAATGATCCTTTCAAATCTTTCAAATTAGTTTTCGGATTTAATGCTCCTGATTCATCTTTCAGCATAATAGCCGCACAAATGGAGTAAATAATAGCATATCCTGCCAAAGAAATTAACGTAGAAGTTAAAACAGATTGGAAATATGGAACAGAGTTGGAAGAAAGGTCTTGGAGAGAATATAAAGAGCCCATAAGCCCTTTGACCGAATTAACTTGGCGTAAACTTACAAAGGTTTGAATTAAGGCGATAGGTAAGATGGCCAATGCCAGATTTTTAAATAAAACCAAAGCGTTTCTTTGTATAAAATTGAAAGAATCGGTCATGATCTCGTTCAATTTACGTTTTTTGTAAAGTTCTATTGTTTCCATATATCAATGATTGATTGCCCTCCCTAATTTTTGCGGAAGGATAACAAAGTAAAATAAAATAAAAGCCAGCGAAAGTAAGATGACCGTCAACCGGATAATATCCGGTAAATCCGTATACCTTGTCAGATAAGATTCCAGAAATCCGGCGACGATAAAAATCGGGATAATTCCCACAATGATTTTTAATCCCCTGAGAGTACTCCTCCGGAAAGATTCCAGGCGGGAATAGGTGCCCGGGAACAACCATCCGTTTCCCATACTTATACCAGCTGCTCCGGCAATGATAATGGCCGAAATTTCCAATGTTCCGTGTATCCAGATAGTCAGGAAAGACTCTTTTAATAATCCGTGTTCATAGAAAAAATATTGAAAGGTTCCGAGCATCACCCCATTTTGAAGGAGTAAATAAGCGGTTCCTATAGAAGAAAAAATTCCTGCGATGAATGTATAAAAAGAGACGCGGATATTATTAATTGTGATTCCCAAAAACATCCCGTAATCATTTTCATCTTTATAAACGGCCATCGGATCACCGTTTTTAATATTGTCTAAAGTCATATCGACATAATGGTTCCCTAAAATGATCCGGGAAAATTCTTCATCATTAGCAGTGGAAAAAGCTCCGATCAAAGCACAAATAATAAAAATCAGGAAAGAATATAACAATTCTTTTCTTGCTTCATACATCACTAAAGGGACTTTTGTTGTCCAAAAAGAAATGAAAGAAGAGAAAGTCTCCTGCTTTTTCCCATGTAAGTATTGATGCAATTTAGTGGAAAGATCATTCAGGTAAAGCGCTACTTTAGAATGAGGGTAATGAGTGCGGGCAAAAGATAGATCGTTTGTAATGTCAATGTATATATCAGCCAATTCGTCCGGGGTGCAATGAGATACTTTTTTCAGCTTATCTTCACACAACTTCCATTTTTTATGATTTTGCCGGATAAATAAGGCTTCTTTCATGAAAACAAATTAGGGAAGCAGCAAAAGTACGGAAGAATTATTATTTTTGCAAAAAAAACGTATGGAATCTATAGATGTATTGACCGGTCAGCACGTAACCATTGCATACAAACCCGCCGGTGCATTTGAAAGAGGGTTTTCCACGATATTAGACTGGATCATCCAATTTTTTTACCTGATGTTTCTTTTTGTCGTTGCCGAAGAATTCAATAATGCCTGGAATTTACCGGAAAACGTAAATATTACCATCTTCCTGATATTTTTTGCTCCCGTAGCTTTTTATAACTTTTTGTTCGAGGGTTTTATGTACGGTCAAACCCCGGGAAAAATGATCTTGAAGATAAAAGTGACTGATGCAGATGGTTCTTCGGTTTCAATTGGCCGTCATTTTTTGCGTTGGTTACTCCGTCCGATAGATTTTTTTCCTATGATGGGAGGTTTAGGCGTTTTCTTTATCATTTTTACCAAAAAACAGCAAAGAATAGGAGATCTAGCGGCTGATACTGTTGTGGTTAGGACTTCCGGAAAAATTGATATTGGCGCTGAATATTATGATTTCGATGAAGATTACACTCCCGTTTTTCAACAAGTGGAAGAATTATCTGAAGGGCAAGTCCGCTTGATTCGTTCTTTCCTTGAATTACCCGAAAGAGGCAACGAAGAGAAAATAGAAGATCTATCTGCAAAAGTCAGGAAGGTATTAAGAATTGACACTCCTATACCAGACCGGGACCTATTGACACAAGTGGTAAAAGATTATAACTACTACGCATCGCTGGGGATTTAGGTTTGCGTTATTTTATAAAGCATATGAGAATTATGAGACTTTGTTACCTGATTTTACTGGTAGGGATATTATTTGATTCTTGCTCTACGTTGGTTCATCAATCAACAATGAACGTTAACATACATTCGAATATGGATAGTACTAAAGTATGTGTAGATAACGATACCATCCATTGGCATACTATTCCTGCGACTATCATTACTAAACGGTCAAAAGAGGATTTAGTATTGACAATAAAAAACGATACTATTCAACAGCAATTGAATGTTAAAAGTAGGTTGTCAACAGCTTTTTGGTTAGGTAATATGTTTTCCGGTGTCGGAGTTATAGGTTATGCCATAGATTTGACAAATGCTAAACGGTACTCATACCCAACTACTGTTTTTGTTCATTTTGATGATGATAACCCTCGCTTGACAGCAAAATATTCAACGTGGTTAAATCCGACAAAGAATCTTCTGAATTTTAAAATTTCAATACCTGAAGGAAATTGGTTTTATCTTAATACGGGAAACGGTTATGGTAATAGTTTTGGGTTTTTGGGTATTTCCGGCGGATTTGAATACTACTTTACAAATAAATATTGTCTGAATATTGATTTTGGAGGATTAACGGATTTTATGCTGCCATTTCCTGCACCTGTTGACTATGAAGGTGCTTATGATAGGGCTTTTGCCATATATGGAGATATTCAAATCGGTAGCGATTACAAAAGATTACATTATGATGTAGGACTGCAATTTAATAGAACATTATATTACGAAAGAGAGACCGTAGAATTATATCCTGAATATGTCGACACTCTAAAATATTCAGTTAAGCAAACAAATTTAGGATTGGCATTTTCAACCTATTATCGAATAACAAAAGGATTTAATATTGGACTGAATTATTATCCATCATTTATTACTATGCAAAACGGGAACACTAAATTTGAATACTCTCATCTGTTATTTTTAGAATTATCATTTAGAATAGAAGCATATAGACCGAGGAAAAAATGAGAACAATACTATACCACAATTACTCATCTGTTTCTTTTCTCAGCCTGCCTTGCAAGTTTACAGTAACTTAATGCGAACAAAGTGAGTTTTTGGTTGAAATAGTGGAATAAGATGTTGGGAAACCGCAATAAAATGTCCTTCCCGGTACTTATATTTGCGGACTCAATTATGTCATACAACTGTTCGCCGGTAAGGAAGCCGGAAGAAGTTAAATAAAAACACATAAACCGTCTCTCTACGGTAATGTCACAGGTACATCAACTTGTGAGAAAAAAGGCTTGGAAATATTTTTCCAGGCCTTTTTTTGTATCATTTTGTTGTTTTTACACGAAAAAACATCCCTTTTGTAATAAAATATAGTAGGACTGTAGAAGCATTACAGTCCTATTGTAAGAGTATTACAGCCCTATTGCACGACATCTACAGCCCTACTATAAGAAAATCACAAGTAAATACTATATAAAACGCATGAGTATTTTTTTTGGCTAATTTTCTATCCGGAAATTTGTTAAAAAATCATAAGATTATTTTTTGGCCGCATACCTAACGGCATGCCTATCTTTTTTAATCATTTTTTTACCAAGCGATAATGCCTATCGGCATATTTTTTAGCCATTTGGACGCATCCTTGAAAAGTGCGTTTAAGCGAGAGTAATTAACAGCGAACATAGTGAGCTTTAATAAATAATACCTTGTCGTCGAAAAGCTGTTTGAAACGAAAGAGCCGAAGGCGATTGAGTAAGTTCTTTTCGAGAAAGCCCTTTTTTTGCTTCCTTTTTTGGGGCAGCAAAAAAGGAATGAAGAAACCTTTTTTATCAAGAAAAAAGGAACAGTTTCCAAGGCGTTAGCCTTGATCTTTTTATATTAATGCAAACAGGAAAAGAACGAAAAAATAAAAAATATACATTTATTTTGCAAATTAGATTTATTTACATTAATTTTGTTTATAAAGTTTAATGTTTCGTTTGTCGACCTAATTTAATACGACCATGAAAGGCAGGCGTTTACTCATTTTACTATACGGCGCTTCGGTATTTAGTAGCTTACTTTCCTCCGAAGTATTTATCAACTATAACCAGTTGGGATTTTATTGCTGTGTGTTCCTCTCATTTATATTGATGGCATGGTTGGTCATCCGTCAAAAGACATTTGTTTTACAACCTTTACATATTTTATTTTTAGTTTATATAATTTTTTGTGCCCTTCATTTATTCCTTCAGGGACAAAGCGGCTTATTCTGGGGAGGGACCAATAAAATGCAAATCTTGTTGTTGACCCTCTTTCATTTATTCTTTTTGAGTGCCTTTTTGCAGGAAAATTCATCCGGCAGGAAACAAAATATCTTTTGGCTTTTCCTCTGTTTTTTGTTCGCCGCCGTTTTTCAATCCATTGTATCCTACCTTCAATTAGCCGGATGGATGGGTAATATACACAGCTCTCATCCTATAGGAGGAACAATAGGTAATCCCAATGTCCTGGCGACTTTTCTAATATTGCCCCTGGTTTATGTTTTTAATTACCTGTTGTGGTATTGGAAAGACAACCGGAAAATCAGCCTTGGACTCTTAGCAGCCTGTTTGTTTATTTTGCCGGTTGTGATACTCTGTGAATGCCGCACAGCCTGGATTGCACTAATTGCAGGAATCATAGCCGGTTGTATGATCCGTTACCATTTGTTCCGTTACTTCCGTACTTTGACCGGGGTAGCTGTATTTTTTGTATCTATTGTCCTGTTGTCTGTGGGAGCTGTAAAATTATATCGTTTCAAACAAGCTTCCGCAGAAGGAAGATGGTATATCTGGCAACTCAGCGCCGGAATGTTCCTGCAAAAACCGTTGACCGGTTACGGTTTTGATCAGTTCGAAAAATATTACAACCTTCACCAGGCTTCTTATTTTGAAGAATTGTATGAAGAAGAAAAGCAATACGATCATAGACTCTATGCAGAAAATGCACATAACGATTGGGTGGAACACTTAGTTGAAACCGGCTTTATCGGTTTTGCTTTTTTTACCGGTATCTTTATTTGTGCGTTTTGGTATTATGCCAAAGCCCCTCCGGGCAGTAGAACTCCGGAAAGTCGTATCGCTTGCGCTACGTTCATTTCCTGGCTAACGATCTCTTTGTTCAATTACAATACGACAGTCCATTTCAATATGCTTTTCCTGGCTTTTTTGCTGGTGACAATGATTCCACAGGCAAAAAAGACTAAACACATATCTGCTTTTGCAGTCTGGATACTGATTCCTTTATTGCTTGCCGGATTTGTCAAGACTGCACAGTCATGCCATGCGGAAATACAATTAGCCAGGTTGAAGACCATCAAAAAACCAAAAAATAAAGAACTTGATGCTGTTTATAATCATTTGCCTAAAACCGGACTGAATCTCTATTCTTACGCCGCTTTATATCAGAAAAACGGAAATAAAAAACGATCTAAAGAATTATTGGATGAGGCCCAGGGAATATCTTCCCACTATGATATCTATTTTTCTTTGGCAGGATATTATTCCCATGTAAAACAACACAGGAAAGCTGTAGATTATTATAAGACAGCCTTGAATATCTACCCCATGAAGATTGTCCCCCGTATCCGGTTGATGCGACAATACGATCGTTTGGGAGAAATACAGAAAGCCTTAGAGCAAGCCCGGTTGGTGCTGGATATTCAACCGGTGAAACTTACTCCCGAAGTTCAACAAGCCCGGGCAAAAGCCCAGGAATATATAGAAAGAATGAACAGTGAAAATTAATGTGCCAATTTTATAATATGCCAATGAAGTGCAAATTAAGAAGTAAGAGTAAAAAATAATGAAAATCCGTCATTGCAACGACATTTTCCTGTTCACCGTTCACTGTTAACAGCTTGCGGTGCAAGCTTCACAGGGAACGATAGCGACCCTAACAGCGAACAGAGTAAGCAAAATTGACAAACTAAATATTAGTACCATGAAAAGTAAACATTTTTATCAACTGATTTTCCTTCTGATCTTTTTTATAGGGGTATCAGGATTGTCCGCTCAGAATACTGCCGGCAAGCAACCGGTTCTTTCGAACCTGAAAGGGAAAAAATCTGCAGAACTGGAAAAAGTCATCCGGCATTACCAACAACAAGGAAACAAACAAAAGTTACAAGCCGCTATATTCCTGATCAATAATATGGACGGACATACTTCCGAAGATTTTATGTGGACTCGTCCCGATGGTAGCCGGTTACCGTTTAATGAACTGGATTATCCGGATATGGCTACTTCCTTGTCTGCTTTCAACGCCTTGAAAAAAACGACTAAAATAGGTGGAAAGAAAATGCATTATAACGATGCTGATACTATTACCTCCAGGCAACTGATCGATAATATCGAACTGGCTTTTGCCGTTTGGGGCAAACCCTGGAACAAACACCTCTCTTTCGAAGATTTTTGTGAATACATCCTACCCTACAGGGTATGGACGGAACCATTGCAAAATTGGCGTAAAACCTATTACAATAAATATAGTCCCTTAGAAAAAGACTTGGGTGGTTTTGGCAATACTTTTGATTACTGTACCCACCTCAACCAAAGCATGTCCGGCTATGTATGTACTTATGGATTAGGAAAAAGGCAGGAAAATATTCCTATTCTGGGTCCACTGACTTCCCTCCACCGGCAACAAGGCGAATGCCAGGACATGGCAGTGATGACAGTCTATGCCATGCGTGCGGCAGGTATCCCCTGCGTAGTGGATTTCTGTCCTTATTGGCCAACCTCTTCGGGTCGGCATTATTGGAATGTGGTACTGGGAAATGCCGGTCAGGCTGTTATTTTTATGGGTACGACTCATTCACCGGGTGAATATAGTTTGGTGCGGGAAATCGGGAAAGCATACAGGATGATGTATTCCAAACAACCGGATGCTTTAGCTTCCATTGCTCCTCCGGAAGCTATTCCCGAAGGATTCTTACGTTCTCCATATATCCGGGATGTCAGTCCCTTTTATGGCGCTAAAAACACGGTCAATATCCACTTGCCTGATAACCACCTGCAATATGCTTTCTTATCGGTATTCAATTATAGCCGATGGCAAGTGATTGGCTGGGGAAAAACCAAAAGCACTCCGGGAAAACCGGGAAGTTCTGTCTCTTTTCCCAATTTACAAAGCGGCTGTGTTTATCTCCCGGAAAGTTATTCCCAAGGTAAGAAAACACCCTTGGCCTATCCTTTTTCAATAGACATGCAAGGTAAAGTAGAACATTTAATTCCGGATATATCCACTCCCCGTCAGATTACCCTTGGGCAACAAGACGGCTACCTGATTTACCGGCAAGATAAACGATATATCCTCTATTACTGGGATAAACAATGGAAAAAAATATCTACAAAAGTATATACGGGAGACAGTTGCCAGCTGGTATTTGAAGGAGTTCCTACCGATGCTTTGCTCTACCTTCGACCGGAATATTCCCAGGGCAAGGAACGTATTTTTACTGTCGATGATACAGGAAAACGCCATTGGTGGTAAAGATAACGATTGAAAAACGACCGATCAGGTCATGTATATAAATTACTTTAAATTAATTACAAATGAAAAAAAGATGTGTATTAGTGGGATTTTTATCCCTTTCATTGGGCTTACTCTCTGCCCAAAATACCGTAGTGAATGATGCCTTGATCCGGGAAACGGTCAGGAAAAAGTCCAAAGAACTGGAGAAGGAAATGCAACTCAGCCCTTCCCAGAAAACCTCTGTATTAGAAGCAAGTGAAAAACGCAGTAAAGTGTTGGAAGATGCCCTTAAAGAAGCAAAAAACCCGCTGTTGATAGCAGAACAACAGTACCAGGCCGACAAGGATTACGACAAGCAATTGTCCAAAACCTTGAATACACAACAGTACGATTACTACCTGATGTCTACACAGCTTTACGTAGCTGCAGCCCAAGCTAAAAAGGAATTGGGTAAGGTTATTCCCGAAAGGACAAGTGGAAATCTGAAAACCTGTTACAGTCAGTCTTTCGATTATTTTTTAGATCAGGCCCTGATCCGTGTCAAATACGCCGGTGATGAAGACAAGATACAAGCAGAGTTGACAAAGACACGCGCTCACAAACCAGCCATCCTTCAACTCTCACAGGCTGAAAGACGGATAGAGAAGATTGAAACGATAGTACCTTTGACGGCAGAACAACGCTCAAATCTTTACAAGAAATTTGAGGTACTCCTGGCCAATAAATACGCGGTAGAAAAGATGCCTTCCGGAAAAGAAAAAACTTTAAAACAAAAGGAGATAGAAGATAACTGTAATGAAGCAATGTATACCGTGCTTTCTGAAGAACAATCGAAAAAGTACATCATAAGTAATAAGCTTTCTTCTTCCAAAAATCAAGCCATGCGTGCATTGGAAGAAGCTGCCGCCGACAATCCGGACATGGATGTAATGCGCTATTATGACGAAGTGCTGAATTATTTCAACGAGAAAAACTATTTCCTTACGCGCTACGAAAATGATCCGGTAACAAGGAAAGAGAAATACCGCGAATGGGTAAAACGAGAGCCTTATATACTGGGTATGAAAGAAATTAACAATCAAGCCAAACAGCGTGCCAAGCAAGTATATGACCTGGTGGGGGTAAGTGATACGGAAAAAATACAGGTATTGGCTTTAGCCAAAGAATGCGAGATCAAACTGAGCGAAACCCGTAAAGCCAGCGGAGATGACCCCATAAAGAAAAAGAAACTGCAAGACCCTGTTAAAGATGTTTATCAAACAGCTTTGCTCAAAATTCTGGGAGAAAGCCGTTCGGAAGCCTATCTGGGCAATGAAGTTCTTTCCGATGCACAATCTTTTACCAATGAATACAAGAAGGTGTTGAAAGAAAAAGGGCGTTATTCAGATGAAAAGATTGCTGCCCTGTCCGAAGAAATGTCTACTTATGTATTGAAGGAACATATTTTGACCCAACGCTACAAATATAATCCGGAAAAGAAAGAGAAAGAATTAGCTAAGATGAAAACACAAATACCTGCTTCGGTGAAATATGCCCGCTCGTTAAGGAGCAAAACCAAAAGTGCGTATCAAGGTACTTATCAATGGTAAATAAATAAACAAAATAAATACAATATGAAACGAATATATTTTATTTTTTGCCTGTTATTAAGCACGCAAATGATCAAGGCGCAAACTGCCGGGGATACGATATCGCCCGATGTTTGCAAAAAACTGGAAGAGGCTTATGTGTACATGAAAAATGATAGCCTGCAAAATTATGGCAAGGCTTTTAAGATGTTAGCCAGTATAGCAAAGGAATGTCCTGATGCGAGGAATACCATGGGTGTAATGAGAATGAATGGTTGGGGAGTGAAACAGAACGATACTCTTGCTTTCAGGCATTTTCGTTTAGCAGCGGCACGAGGAAGCGCTAAGGCCTACTACAATGTAGCCATGTGTTACAAAGATGGTGTTGGTGTAGAGCAAAATTTCAAAAGAGCTTATACCTCTTTTTATCAGGCAGTTAAAAAAGGAAATGTCAGAGGGTACTACGGATTAGGTTATATGTATTACAAAGGATTTGGTGTAAAACAATCATATACAAAAGCAGTTTCCATTTTTAGGAAAGGAGTAAAAAAAGGCAGTCCTGCCTGCGCTTATTTTTTAGGACTTTGTTATTTAGATGGTTCAGGGGTAGAAGCCAATCCTGAATATGCGAAAAAACTTTTTAAATATGCAGCAGACAAGAAACATCCATATGCAGAAGCTATCCTGACAAAGGAGGAAACTACTGCCGGGCTACGCTCTGCAAAAACATCCTGGATAAAAGGCTCTTTAGCAGATGTAACTCCCGTAAAGGATTATAAGAAAACAAAAAACCTGAAACCTTTTGAAGGTGTTTGGAAAGGAACTTCTTACATATTAGACTGGTCGGGAAAAAATATATTGGGAGGTTATTCATTGGAGTTGAGATTAATATGTAATGAAAACAGGGTTTTTGGAGAATGGATACAAAACGACACATTACGTTCGGAAATAGAAGGCGAGTTGCGGGATTCTGTCGTTATTTTCTATGAAACTAAACTGCCCCGGCTATCCGGTAAAAAACCTTTAGTGATGCAGGAAGCAACATTCAAATTAAATAAAGATGGGGGAACTGACTATCTGTCGGGAAATATATCTTTATATTCCCAAGAAAAGAGAGAACCCTATCGTCCGCAAACCATCTTGTTGGAAAGACAATCGGAAATATCCCTTCCGGTACGAGAAACTTTGTTTGAAGTATTTCCTAATCCCTTCAGTTCAGATGTTCGTTTAAAGTACCAATTAGATAATGATAAGGTGTTCAGTGTTACTGTATATACTTCTTCCGGACAAATGTTGTGGCAACTTCCAGAACAAAGCTATAGCGGTACGGGAGAAATATACATCAAAGCATTGCAGCAAAATATTCCGGGTTCTTATATCCTAAAAGTGACGCAAGGGAAACAAGAATTATACCATACAATCTTGATTAAAAAATAAAGCCATGAATACAATAATCAGAAAAATATGCCTAATTTTGTTGCTAAGTAGCGGAATAGGACTGTATACGGAAAATGGTACTTTTTCTTGTGTGAATATGACTATGGCATCATTTGAAATGGATCCTCGTGAAAGTGGCCAGCCAGAAAATCCAATAAGTTATGAAATAGAAGATGAACATGATCCTTATGAGCCGGATCCTCTTGAACCTGGTCCAATTCCTACAGTAGATGCTCCGGATTCAGAACTTCCTGAAGATCCTCAAATAGAAGACCCCAATGCGAAAGATCCCAATGACGAAGAATATGATGGAGAGGGAAACGGTGAAGGAGGAGATGATGATGATGATGATGATAAAGATAAAGACCCTTGTGAAACCGGAGATGCTGACCCCTGTGAATGTGGAGATGCAGACCCCTGTGAGTGTGGAGATGCAGATCCCTGCGAATGTGGAGAAGGTGATCCCTGTGAGTGTGGAGATGCAGATCCTTGTCTGTGTGGAGATGTAAATCCTTGCGAATGTGAGGATGCAGACCCCTGCGAGTGCGGAGGGGATTGTGAAGGCGATGAGCCACCTTGTGAAACAGGTGATTGTGGTGGCCCTCCTCAAATAATACCTAAAGCTCAAAAAATTTTCAGGAATCCAAATATGACTGTTGCTAATTGGGAAAAACTGAACAAAGTACTTGATAAAATGATGAAAGATTGTTTGGGAGAAGCATTATATAATGCTTTATTAGGAAAATTAAATGGCAAAACATTGTTTTTCAACTATACGCCTTCCGGATATACAGGCCCTAATGCTTCAGGTTATTTTGAAGTAGATGGAGGTAGGATTACTATAGAGGAAATGGATGATAAAACATTGTTTCACGAAATGTTCCATGCCTTTCAGGCCTACGGGGAAACCTTGGAGACATGGAATGATTCTTCTTTAAATCAGGAAATTGAGGCATGGTTTGCCCAATACCGGTATATCAGCCAATCTTCTGGCTATGGTGAATCCGGAGATCGATGGGAGAAATTTTATAATAAAGATGAAATAGGGATTACTGTGTCTGGTTTAAATTCTTTTTTTGATGTAAATGGAGATTTAGTATCAGGAGTAACAATAGGGAAAGTAAATAATTATTTATCTCAAGAAACCCTGCCTGCTTTTAGAAATCACCCAGGTTATGCGAATAAAGCATTTGACGATACCAGAAGTTTTTCCAATAATTTAAAAGATTTTCAAGAATTATCTAAAAATTGCGAATAATGAAACCAATAAAAATTTTATCAGTACTTGTTGTTTTATTGTTATGCACAATAAATGCAATATCACAAACATTTTATTATAATGTACCAAAAACTTTTTATGAAAGTGGTTATACATATCAATGTGATGAAAAAAGTTCAAGTTTTATGATTCTTTATAATAAAACTAACCGATTTACTTATACTAAATGGACTTACAGGGATGGTTCTCCTATAGGGGCTGAGATCAGGAAAGAGTACTATACAGTAGATTTAGTGGAAGATGAGACTTGGACAAAGCCCAAATGTGATTCGATTGTAAATGGCGCATTTTCTGAGGAAGAAAAAGCACGTGTAAAAGATTACTTTTTTATGGTTCGTATGACTATTGATACCGATACGGGAAGAGTGATAGAAGTGGATTTTTCATTTATCAACATACATCCTTTTGGAACTATTCCGGTATCTGTTTACAGGAAAATTGAATTGGATTTAAAAAACAATATCTGGTTTACTTTAACTGCTGATGGAAGAAAACTTAACTTTACAAGGATTGGTTGGATGCATAAAGTAAAATGATCTCATTATTGCAAATGACATTTTAAGTAAAAAGGTCATGATTCGGTATAGGGTTTCAAACCCTATGCCGAATTGATTTATTCTCTTACGAAGTTAGAGGTGTATTTATGAAACCATTAAAATTTTTATCAGTCTTTGCTGTTTTATTGTTAAGTACAATAAATGCAATATCACAAACATATTATTATAATGTACCAAAAACTTTTCAGGGAAATGTGTATACTTATCAGTGCGATGAAGAAAGTCCCAATGCTGTGATTCTTTATAATAAAGCCAACAGGTTTACTTATACTAAATGGACTTACAGGGATGGTTCTCCTATAGGGAGTGAGATCCGGAAAGAATATTATACCGTGGATTTAGTGGAAGATGAGACTTGGACAAAGCCCAAATGTGATTCGATTGTAAATGGCGCATTTTCTGCGGAAGAAAAAGCACGTGTAAAAGATTACTTTTTTATGGTTCGTATGACTATTGATACCGATACGGGAAGAGTGATAGAAGTGGATTTTTCATTTATCAACATGCATCCTTTTGGAACCATTCCGATATCTGTTTACAGGAAAATTGAATTGGATTTAAAAAACAATATCTGGTTTACTTTAACTGCTGATGGAAGAAAACTTAACTTTACAAGGATTGGTTGGATGCATAAAGTAAAATGATCTCATTATTGCAAATGCCATTTTAAGTGAAAAGGTCATGATTCGGTGTAGGGTTTCAAGCCCTATGCCGAATTGATTTATTCTCTTAAGAAGTTAGAGGTGTATTTATGAAACCAATAAAGCAATTAGTATTAAAGGTATGTTATTTAATCCTTTTATCTTTCATGTTAATGAATTATTCATTTGGGCAATCGAACAATTTTACCCAACAAGCGCTTATGAATAAAAAGTGGAAATACAATATATCCAGTGATTCTTATCGAATTTACTCTACATATACAGCAACAGAGGAAGAGCATTCTCTTATTTATGAAAATGATTCGATTAAAACGACTTCTTTATATTATTTATCTGATAATATAGATACAACATTTAATTTTCAACAAGTCGGTAAAAATAAAACCGGGAAATATATCATGATGTATCGTGAAGAAACATTGGAATCCACTGGTGAAGTTCTAATATTTTTTGATCAGTTTGAAATAGTGGAATTAAACGATTCCATATTAAGTCTAAAAAATGTGAAAAACAGATTGCTTATACCTTATACAAAAGAGTAGATCTGAGTATTTTGTAAAATTGACCTGTCATTTGACTCCTGTTCCTAAAAAATCGGAGTCGGATGAAATAAAATAAATTACAAAAAAGGATTTTGTCAGGTATTACTTTTAAAAAGAAGTAAAACGTTTCTTAGAATAATTGTAAAATAGCTCGCAGATTACACAGAATAAACAAGTAGCAAATTCTGTGTAGTCTGTGTGCTTGTTCCTGGAAAGATAAAAATAATGAAACTAATAAAAAGACTATCAGTACTTGTTGTTTTATTGCTATGTGCAATAAATGCAATATCACAAACGTATTATTATTACAACACGACAAAAACATTCAACGAAAACGGTTATAGGTATCAATGCGATAAACCGGATTATGGCCTTGTGACATTATATAACAAAGATAATGTGTATACTTATTTACACTATGAATATAAAGATGGAAGCCCTTTAGAAAATACGGACACATTAGGCTCTTTATTTGAAAATGATAACTGGACAAAACAAAAATGTGACTCAATTGTGAATAATGCTTTTTCTCCTCCTGAAAAGCAACGAGTAAAGGGGAAAAAACTTGATGTGACTCTAACAATAGATTCTTCCACTGGAAAAGTTATAGAAGTAGATTTTTGTTTTTTTTACAGTGATTTAATGGGTACCATTCCTGTATCTACTTACCGTAAAATAGAATTGGAATTGAAAGAAAAAATTTGGTTTACGCTTACAGAAACAGGAAAAAAACTGACATTTGTTCAAAGGGGCTGGATGCATACAGTAGAATAAATACTTGAAGCACACAGATTATATGGAATAAAGAAATTTTTGTAGTCTGTGTGCTGTTTTTGGTAAGAATATAATAAAAAATGAGACGGGACCATCATATTAAGTTAAGCAAAAAAAGTATTATTTTAATCATTCTTTGGTTTGTTTTTGGAGCAATGGTAGTTTTCTATGGTTCCTATATAGAATATAAAAACCGGAATGAAAAGTATCACAGGGTAAGGAAAGAAGAACCAATCAATGGAGTGATACAGGATTATATTTTTAATAATGGCGTAATGTACTTAACTTTAAGTGATTCTATGCATATTCAAATATGGTCATTTTTTAAAAATAAAATTTATATGTGTTCCTTTATTCAACAAGGAGATTCTGTGGTAAGGCATTCTTATTCGGATAAAATATATGTATTCCGGAATAATAAACAGCATTACTTTGTTGCCGATGTTGATAATGCCTGGGAAATTTCAGAATAACTTTAAAACAGGATTAGAATACACAGTCAGCCGTTGGGTTGTGCTGTGTATTCTTTCATTGAAATATAATAAATAATGAGACGAGACCATCATATAAAGTTAAGCAAAAAAAGTATTATTTTAATCATTCTTTGGTTTGCTTTTGGAGCAATGGTAGTTATTTATAGTATCCATATACAATATAAAAATTGGAATGAAAAGTATCATAAAGTAAGGAAAGAGGAAGCAATCAATGGAGTGGTACAGGATTGTATTTTGAATAAAGGCGTAATGGGATTAATCTTAAGTGATTCTCTGCATATTCAATTACGTAGATGTTTTGAAAATAAAGAATATAAAATCAATTTATTATATTTCTTTGTTCAACAAGAAGATTCACTGGTAAGGCATGCTTATTCGGATACAATATATGTATTCCGGAATAATAAACAGTATTACTTTGTTGCTAATGTTGATAATGACTGGGAAGTTTCGGAATAACTGTTCTTATTCCCATTAGAGCAGGATTAGAATACACAGTCAGCCGTCGGGTCGGGTTGTGTATTCTTTTCAAAAAGACACAAAGAAATAAATTATTAAAATGAAAAGAATTGTAATTTTTATAAGTTGTTCCTTGATGTTGAGTGTACTTCAAGCTCAAACATTATCAGATTCAACAAAATCTTATTTGAAGGCAAAAAACAATCACATCATTGAAATAATGAGCCATTGTATTTCAGATATTCATCGGTGGAATACGAATAATAAATCAACCAATGGAATAATACAGGTTCATTATTCCAAAGAAAGCGATGGTTACACTCTATCTCTCAAAGATTATTTTCCTAAAGATACTATAATTAAAATCTTTCCTGATTTTTATTTTTATATAGATGGACAGATTGTATTATGGTACACAGAAAAATTACGATTCACAAAAATGGTTGATAATGATTTTAAGTTATTTCTTTCCGGTATTTATTCAAAGTGTATTCAAGAAGCTGCTAATTTTAAGGAAGAAGATGTTTCAAAAAAAATGAATACACCCATAAAAAAGAGATCTATAGAAGAAGCAATTGCGAATGTTTCACAGGAAGATCTCGAGAAAGCTAAACCTGTTAAGATTTTATCGCCATTATCTAATATCATATTAACTTCTTATACATATACCATTAAAGTTCCCAATAATGGAAATATTACTGTATTCAAAACACAACAGATTTACTGATTTATCATTTTGGGTTCTATCTTAGAGGAATTTAATCCCATAGGGATTTACGCTCGGTAGAAAAAATATTTTAGGGTATTTTTGCATGCCATTAGGTATGCAGCCTTGAATGCTTTGTTTTTGGAGGCATACCTAACGGCATATTTTTCTGCTAAAATATTAATCGTTGTGTTGAAATAGAACTTAAAACCCTACTTGTTTAAGAGAGAAATATTACGGCCTCGGGCAAATGGCGTAAAGAAAAATACGTAGTGGAGGCGTTAAACGAAGCGCTGTTTGAGCGAAGCGAGTTCGATTCGTTTAGCCGTAACGAAGTATTTTTTAGTCATTTGGACGCAAGCCTTGATTTTTTGATTCCTTTTTTATCAAGAAAAAAGGAATAGTTTCCAAGGCATTAGCCTTGATCTTTTTGTTCCTTTTTCCATCAAGGAAAAAAGTAAGACATTGCAGCAATATTAAAATATCTTAAAATAAATAGCAATCAATACCTTTAGTATCTGTACCTTTGTGTCCTTATTTTAGATTTTAAAAAATGGAATACCGCTTAAATAAATATATCAGTGCATCGGGTTATTGCTCGAGACGTGAAGCCGATAAATACATAGAAAACGGGAATGTTACCATAAACGGTAAAAAAGCTGTTATCGGCTCCAAGGTATTACCGGGGCAAAAAGTGAAAGTTAACGGTGAACTGATTGAAAATAAAGTAGAGCCGATATATATTGCTTTTAATAAGCCGGTAGGTATAGTGAGTTCCACCAATCCACTGGAAAAAGACAATATCATTGATTATATCAGACACGAGCAACGGATATTCCCTATCGGACGGTTAGATAAAGATTCGCAAGGATTGATACTGCTTACCAACGATGGCGATATCGTGAATAAAATACTGCGGGCGGGAAATAATCACAAAAAAGAGTATATTGTGACTGTAAACAAACCCATAACCCCTGATTTTTTAACACACATGTCACAAGGTGTACCTATTCTGGACAGGGTTACACGCAGATGTGAAATAGAGCAAATCAATCCGTATGTATTCAGAATATCGCTGATACAAGGTCTTAACAGGCAGATCAGGCGCATGTGCGAATATTTTAATTATGATGTCCTTAAACTCGAACGTATTCAGATTATGAATATTAAGCTCGATAAGTTGGGACAGGGAAACTGGCGGCCTCTTACTCTTTCTGAAATGGAAGGCCTGTTTGATATGCTCAAAGACTCGGAAAAAACAAATAAAGGAAAAACTCCCAACAGCAATAAAGCATTCAATAAAGCTCTTGAAGAACATGACATAAAAACTAATTACAGGAAAGCCGGTTTAGCCGGTAAAAAGAAAAGTCAGAGTGGCAATGCCGGAAAGCCGAAGAAAAGTACCACCCCCTCTAACCGGAATACGGAAGAAAAAAACAAAATAACCGGAATCAAAGCAAAACCGGGAAGTGGCCTGAGAGTCGGAAAACAAAAAATGACAAGCAATAAACCAAAAACAAACCCAAAACCGGGGCCTCCAAAAGGACAAAGAGGAAAGGGTAGAGTTGTTAGATAGAATAACCAAGTTTTTGCCCGATTTTTTAGTTCGCCATTCACCATTCGCAATATAATCCTGACTATAATACTCCTAATAAAGTGCTATTTTTGAATAAAATAGTGTTTTGATTTTTTTATATATATTTTACCTTTGCCCATGTTAATACCCACATTAAACAATCTAAAGGCATGAAAATCTATCATTTATTCTTTTTTTTGTTATTTTTCTCTTCTATTCAGGCGAAAGAGACTATCATGATCTGTACTACTCCCGAAGCTGGTTCATTGGAAAAACAAGCAGCGGAAGTTTTATCCGGTAATTTGAAAGAAATATATCCGAAAACGACTTTCCAACTGACCGATAAACTCACAAAAATTCCTTCAATTATTATCGGGACTTATAAAGAGTTGAGTAAAAATAGTGAATTGGCAGGATATATTCGCCAACCCAAAGACGGAGGTTTTATAATAACATCAGCAGCTCAATCCGGAAATATCAAAGAAATTATCATCGGATCGACGCCGCGTTCTTTGTTAGATGCTGTATATACTTTGTCTGAAAAATTAGGATTCGGTTATTATCTCTCATACGATATTAAGCCTGAGTCAAAGGCAAAAATTAATTTCCCAGACTGGGAAATGGAAGATTTTCCATTAGTGAAAGAGAGGATTGTATTCAACTGGCATAATTTTTTGAGCGGATGTTCCGGATGGAATTTTTCTGAATGGAAAAAATGGATTGACCAATCTTCGAAAATGAAGTATAACACGATCATGGTACATGCCTATGGAAATAATCCGATGTTTCAATTTGAAATGAATGGGCTTCAAAAGCCTGTAGGATATATGAATACTTCTATTTCCGGAAGAGATTGGGGTGGACAACATGTAAATGACGTGAGGAGATTACCCGGAGGGTTTGTTTTTAACGATCCTGTATTAGGTCCTGATGCCGCAAGAGTTCCGGATAATCAAAGGGTAGATGCTGCCACCGGATTGATGAAACAAGTGACGAAATATGCACAAAGTCAGGGGATGGGTATCATATTTGCATATGATGTCGATACATGGTCGTCCAATCCGCAAAACATTATCTTGTCATTACCTGAAAGCGCAAGGTTCCAATCCGGTTCTTTCTGGTTGGCAAATCCGGAAAAACCGGAAGGATATGCCTTTTATAAAACACAATTGGAAAAATTGATCAAAGATTATCCTGAAATAACAAAAATAGCCATTTGGGTGAGGGCAAATAAGACTCCTTGGAGAACGATTAAAAAGAACGAATTACCCTCCGGATGGGAAAAGGAATATGCCAGTTTGTTGGAACGTGAATGGCAATTACTCGACAATGATATTTCAGTTACTACATTTGCACTTTCCAAAGTTGTTGTTGCCTGGCAAAAAGCCATGAAAGAACTTGGCTTGCAACATATAGAACTGATGTTCGGTTCCTGGGGATGGGACAATATGGTCCCTTCTAATTATATAATTCCTAAAAATGTTACATTTATCCCGTTGGATTCCAGGATTAATTTTGATTATAAATCCACTCAAAAGAAGTTGGAAGAAATAGGAAAAACACGTAAGTTAATTCCTATTGTCTGGCCACATCATGATGACCACAGGTATATCGGAAGGCCATACACACCATATCCTCGTTTTGCAGACATGTTAAAAGAGAGGAATGCGGCAGGTTTTGGAATTATCCATTGGACGACTTTCCCATTAGATCTGTATTTTAAAAGCGCCGGCCGTCAGGTTTGGAATGCCAATAAAAACGAAGAGTTAAAAACAACTATTCATGACTTTGTAACAAAACATTGGGGAAACCAAGCTCCGGTTTTAGATGAATATTTGTACAGTTGGATTACACAAGGTCCCATGTTCGGACGTGAAACAGGAAATCATTTCATGGATATCGGAAAGATACAACATGGAGAAGAACTTGAAAATCCCGATTCGATCATTTCTAAAGCCAATAAACGCCTTGAAATGCTTAAACAGGTAGACAGAAAGAAACTTTCCGGAAATATCCCCTTGTTGGAATGTTTTGAAGGAATGGAAGCGTTTTATGTTGATTTTTTTCAAAACAATAAATCATTCAACCAGGCATATAATTATTTGAAGAAGGATGATGTTAAAAACGCACAAATTGAGATACAAAAAACAAATTGTGAAAAACTGATTGAATTGTATGCGAAAACAGTACAAAAAGGTCCTTTTACATCTGGAGAAAAAAGCTTGACATTTTCTATGGGAACACGTTTATTGCCTGATTTTGTCAACATCAAACAGCGGGTTGGGACATCACCTGTACGCTATCGTTTTGGAACAACACAGCACGATGATTTGGCTCAAAATCCCGGAAAATATACCTGGTATATGGATGAATCTCAACAATTGTGGATAGTATTGGGAAAAAAAGAATTAGAATCGAAATATTCTGCCGGATACAAGGAAGCCAATAACTTCATTACAACAAACAAACCTGTTTATGTTGATTTGAAAACTATTTCCGGTAATGAATTACCTGAAAAAAATTATGTAGTTACATTGGAATGTATTGCCGGGAAAGAAGCTCCTAAAATGGAAGTATATACCATTACAAACAAAACCGAACAGAAAAAGGAGATTTCTTCGGAGAAAAAGAGTGATGTCTATCAAATAAAATTTAACGTAAATGTGGATAAAAACACAAATAGAATCAAAATAAGCCCATTAGAGGAAATAAAAATACAAAGTTTGGTTATTCAATAATATCAATAAGAACTTTTCATTTTAATTACTTATGAAACAGATATTAATCATATCGATATTTTGCCTGCTGAATGTATCGACGACAAAAAGCAGTGATGTATTAAAAGAAATTGAAGCAAATATGGTTTTTGTAAAGGGTGGAACTTTTACCATGGGTTGTACTTCAGAACAGGAATCCGATTGTGCAGTAGATGAAAAACCGGCTTTCCGTGCGGCTGTGAGTGATTTCTATATGGGTAAATACGAAGTGACTCAAAAACAATGGCAGGAAATAATGGGTAAAAATCCTTCCCGTTTTCAGGGCTGCGATGACTGCCCTGTGGAAAATGTAAATTGGCCTGACATACAGGAATTTATTACCAAACTCAATCAAAAAACCGGCAAAAACTATCGTTTACCAACAGAAGCAGAATGGGAATATGCTGCTCGCGGAGGAAATAAAAGTCAAGGTTACAAATATGCCGGAAGCAATGACATAAATGCAGTAGCATGGCATCATGATAACAGTAATTCGAAAACTCATCCGGTAGGACAGAAGTTACCTAACGAATTAGGTTTGTATGATATGACAGGGAATGTGTGGGAATGGTGTGACGATTGGTACGACGCTTATCCTGCGGGTGATTCGAATAAAGTGTACAACAACCCCAGAGGCTCATCTTCGGATACATTTCGTGGAAGTCGAGGTGGTGCTTGGAGTATTTACGCTAAATTCTGTCGCGTATCGATTCGGAACTATTTCAGTTATGGAAACAAAGGAGACGATCTTGGTTTTCGTTTGTGCTATACCTCAGGGAAGTAAATTTTTTGTGTAATAGATGAGAATGTAACAAAATTGTAACTGGAAATTCATAATTCGTTCATATCAAATAGCTTTATTTGTATAAATTAATTGATAGAAATGAATTCTTATTTCCAGGATACACTAAAAGAAGCATTTGAAAAGTTCATTATTGCTCAGCAAAATAAGTTCCCCATAGGGGAAACCCTTAAAATAGACTTACATTGTCATGATCTAAACAGCGATATTCCTGATGAATTAATCGGAAGAGTACTCAATGTCCCTGAGACCTGGCTGCCAAGTGAAAAACTAATTGAAAAATTGAGGATAAACGGCTGCGATGCGTTTACAATCACTAATCATAATAATGCCCGGTCTTGTTATGAATTGCAAGACAAGGGTATAGATATATTGACTGCTGCAGAATTCAGCTGTTGGGTTCCTGATTACGAAATTGGGATTCATGTACTTGCATACGGATTTACTCCGGAACAAGAGGTTCGACTGGAAAAACTCAGGAAAAACCTGTATCATTTTTTGGAATATGCCCATTTGCATCAAATTCCCACTATTTGGGCACATCCGCTTTATCATTATTCCGTAAAAAAAACACCTCCGCCTGCGTTTTTCAATAAAATGTTGCTCGTTTTTGAACGCTTCGAAGCTGTGAACGGACAACGGGATACCTGGCAGAATCTACTTGTTAATGAATGGTTGGAACAAACTTCTCATGCCGAAATTGATCAATATTGCAAAGAATTTGGTATTGATCCTTTGCAATATTGTTTAGATCCTTATCGGAAATCTATTTCCGGAGGTTCGGATTGTCACATGGGTATTTTTGCCGGGATGACGGGTACTTACCTGCATGTGCCGGATTTGACGTTGAGGCTTAAAACGGAACCCCGTTCGCAATTGGCACTGGAAGCTATTCGTAGTGGACAGATGGCTCCTTTCGGAACTTATCAAAATGCAGAAAAAATGACCATTGCATTTCTGGATTATGCCTGTCAGATTGCACTTAACTATAAAGATCCGGGTTTAGTCCGTATGTTACTGCATAAAGGAAGCCCGAATGATAAACTGATCGCTTTCATCGTTTCAAATTTGTTTTGTGAAGTTCAAAGACATAAAATCACCACGTCCTTTATCAGGGTTTTCCATGACAGCATGATGGGAGAAAAACCCTCTTTCTTTAAAAAGCTGGCAGTAAAGCCTATATATAAACCGATATTTGATGAAGCCATTCATATCGCCAAACAGAATAAAAAAACAGGTAAGAAAATGGTTGATGGATATTACAATTCTATATTGAATATCAATAATCAACTATATAATATTCTAGCCCAAAGACTGGAAAAGAAATTAAAAAAATCTGATGTCGGAGAATCTATTAAAGATAAAACATTAGATGAATTAATAGCGAAGTTGGAATTGCCGATCAATATTCGTTCTTATTTAGGTGAAAATGATAAAAGTAAAGGAAAAAGTATTAATATTTCTGGTTTTTTAGATGGATTATCATTTCCATTCTTTGGTTCATTGTTCATTTTAGCAGCTCATTTCACCAGTGCAAAAACCATGTTCAATACCCGTCCGCTTCTTAAGGATTTTTCTAAACGACTGGGGAACTTTGAACATCCGGAACGTATACTTTGGCTTACAGATACGTTTGGGGAAAATAATGGAGTTTCAGTATTTCTGAAAGAAATGTTGGTTGAAATAAAGAAAAATAATCTCCCCATAGATATTGTTACCTGTTCTTCAACCGTACAGTCTGAAGACCACCTGATAGTATTAAATCCGGTCAAGGAATTTTCTTTGCCGGTATATGAAGATTATGTTTTTAAAGTTCCGGATTTCGTTGAGTTGCATAATTTATTCTTATCCGGAGGATACGATCGTGTTATTTGCTCTACCGAAGGAATTATGGGTTTTTTCGGATTATACCTGAAGCATGCCTATACGGTTGAAGCCTCGTTTTATATGCACACCGACTGGTTAATGTTTGCTCGTAAAGTATTAAATATTGAAGGACATAACCTAAACAGGGTACGCCGTATGTTACGTTCTTTTTATAAAGCATTTGATCATGTGTTTGTACTGAATTCCGATCAAAAAAACTGGTTGTCCGGTACACAAATGAATCTGCATCCGGAAAAAATTCATCAGACGGCACACTGGGTGACTCCACACTTTAAACCTGTTTTTCCCAATAAAAAGAAATTGTTTGGAATTTCTGAGAATAATCCTGTTTTACTCTATATAGGAAGAATTAGTAAAGAAAAAGGAGTATTAGAATTACCTGCAATTTATGAACAGGTAAAACAAGAACATAAAGATGTAAAATTAGTAGTTGTTGGGAAGGGACCCGCTTTACAGCAACTGAAAGATGAAAATCCGGAGGCCGTTTTTATCGACTGGGTCAATCAAGACCAATTACCGGAAATATATTCATCGGCAGACTTGCTGATATTACCTTCACATTTTGATACATTCAGTAATGTTATTCTTGAATCGTTAAGTTGCGGATTGCCGGTAGTCGCTTATAATACTAAAGGGCCCAAAGACATTATTCGAGACAGGAAAGATGGTTTTCTTGTAAATTCTCAACGGGAAATTACACAAAGGATTATAGCATATTTCAATAGCAATGAAAAGGAAACATTCAAGCGTTCTGCAATTGAAAGAGCAGCTGTATACGACCCTGAAATTATTATTGCTGATTTATTAAAGTCTGTTGGATTGAATAAAATACAATAATATTTGTTCTTCTAATCAGATTTTATATTGTCAATAAATTATTATTAAAAATACATCTAAAGAATAAACTGTAAGTATCTGAAATGTATTGAAATAATATTTATGTCTCTATTTAAATAATATAAATACTCCAATTTAATTTGCTCTTCCGAAAACTATATTTACATTTGCATCGAATTAACAATGTTGTTAAACAAAAATATTAAACATTATTGTTATTATGTCAACAGCAATAAAAATAGAAAGTAACAATGAGCAATTAATGCTGGAAGCAGCCGAGGCAGAATTCTTGGAAAAAGGATACAGCAGTGCCAAAACTACGGCTATTGCTAAGCGGGCAGGAGTAACTCATGCTATGCTACACTACTATTTCAGGACAAAAGAAAACCTATTTCAAAAAATTTTTGAGGCAAAAGTTCAACTGTTGCTCGGTTCATTCAATCAAAATTTAAATGACAATCTTACTTTTGAACTAACAGTTAAAAATTTTATTGAATTCCATTTTGAATTTATTCGTAAAAACCCCAAACTGGTTAGTTTTGTATATAATGAAATAGTGACAAATGAAGCAAACAGAAATATGCTTTTTGAAAAGTTACAACCTACTGTAGCAGGAACGTTTGTTCGTATCGAGAGGTTGTTGAATGAAGCAATTTCAAAAGGAATGATAAAACCGATCAAAATTTCAGATTTGCTTATGAATATTGCAGCAATGAATATTGTAACGTTTATGGCGCTTCCTGTAGTTTTGAAGTTGCTTCCCGGACAAGAGGACTATATAGAAGATTATATCAATGAAAGAAAACAAAGCAATGTTCAATTTGTTTTGAATGCATTGAGGGTGTAATTTTTTTTGTCCGTTCATTAACAAACCTGTTAGTCAAAAATGTTAAACGATATAGTCATGAAGAAATTAATGATTCTGAATTCATTGCTTTTGTGTTTCTGTGCAGTTTCTGCTCAAATAACAATTAATGATTGTTATACGAAAGCGCAGGCTAATTATCCATTAATCAAGCAATATGATTTGATTGAAAATTCGAAAGAATACAATCTTTCAAATGCCGGTAAAGGCTATTTGCCGCAAATTAACTTTTCGGCCAAAGCGACTTATCAATCGGATGTGACACAAATACCTATCGATTTTTCCCAGTTAGGAATACAAGGTGTGTCTATTCCCACGTTGAGCAAAGACCAATACAACGCAACTGTGGATGTCAATCAAGTGATTTGGGATGGTGGAAACATTAAGTCGAAACGGGAAAATATCCGTACTGCTGCTGAAGTAAATTCAAAAAGTTTGGAAGTGGAACTTTACAGCATTAATGACCGGGTAAACCAGTTGTATTTTGGTATTTTGCTTTTTGACGCCCAATTAGATCAAAACAGGCTCTATCAGGAAGAACTTCAACGGAATTTTGACCGGGTATCTGCTTGTGTGCAAAATGGAACTGCCAATCAGGCTGATTTGGATGCCGTTAAAGTAGAACAATTAAAAGCAATACAAAATAAAAGCCAACTGACACATTCCAGGAGAGCATATATGGATGTATTGTCGGCTATGATTGGCAAAAAATTGGATTCAAGCACAACATTGGTAAAGCCAGAGCAAATTTCATACCTCAACACTTCTGTTCAGCGGCCTGAATTGGAATTATACAGTGCTCAAATCCGGAATCTGGAAACGCAAAACAAGGAAATCAATGCTGGTTTAATGCCCCGATTGGGTGTGTTTTTTACCGGCGGATATGGAAAACCGGGACTCAACATGTTGAGTGATGAATTTGAAGCATATTATATCGCTGGTGTTAGTTTGTCATGGAGTTTCAGCAATTTATATTCCAACAAAAACAGTAAACGATTGATAAAGAACAATATTAATTCAGTCCTGACACAAAAAGAAACATTTTTATTCAACACTAATCTGGATATATCCAAAAAGCACAGCGAAATAGATAAGTATCGCGACCAAATGAAATATGATGACGATATTATCGCTTTGAGAACCTCTGTTAAACAGTCTTCAGAAGCTAAAATGACAAATGGAACACTTTCAGGAATAGACCTGATGAGAGATGTTAATGCAGAAGATTTAGCAAAACAGGATAAAATCCTTCACGAAGTAGAATTATTGCTTGCCATGTATAATCTCAAATATATAACTAATTGAGAATGGAGAGTGAAGAATTGAGAATGAATACTCCTCTCTAGCTCTCCTTTTTTCAACTCTTAAAGCAAAGAATATAAAATTCAAATAAAAAAATAAAGACATGAAAACTAATTTATCTCAACAAAACAAGAGGAAGTATTTCATTTTCAATTCTCCACTCTCCATTCTCAATTTAATAGCAATCACATTGCTATTAACTGCTTGCGGAAACAAAAATAACCAATACGATGCCTCGGGAATTTTTGAAGCTACAGAAGTAATTGTTTCTGCCGAAGCCAATGGAGAATTAATGGAATTCAATGTGACGGAAGGACAACAGGTAGAAGTGCACAAGCAACTCGGATATATAGATACCACTCAATTGTATCTGAAGAAAATGCAGTTGTTTGCCAATATGAAGTCCGTAGAAAGTCGTCAATATAATGTTTCTAAACAAATTGCTTCCATTCAGGAACAAATTATTACCCAAAAAACAGAACAAAAACGTTTTGAAAACCTGATTAAAGCCAATGCTGCCAACCAAAAACAATTAGATGATATTAATTCTCAAATCGCTGTCCTCGAAAAGCAGTTGGCTGCTCAAAAGGAAACATTGGAAAATAATAATAGAAGCGTTTCCGGTGAAAGTTCGGGATTATTTATGCAAATAGCCCAGATTGATGACCAGATCAAAAAAAGCATCATCTCTAGCCCTATTAACGGAACGATTTTGTCTAAATATGCCGAACCGGGCGAATTGGCTACTCAAGGCAAGGCTTTGTTCAAAGTGGCAGACATTGAAAACATGAAGTTACGTGTGTATATTACTGCCGACCAATTAACATCAATGAAAATAGGACAAGAGGTAAAAGTATATGCTGATTGGGGAAAATCCGATCGTAAAGAATATCCCGGAACGGTTATTTGGATTTCTGATAAAGCCGAATTCACCCCCAAAACCATTCAAACTCGTGATGAACGTGCTAATTTGGTATATGCAGTGAAAGTAGCTGTAAAAAATGATGGCTACATTAAAAAAGGTATGTACGGAGAGATCAAATTGAAATGAAAGCTCTTTCAGTAAACAATATAAGCAAATCCTACGGAGACGTACAAGCCCTGAAAAATTTGAGCTTTGACGTTAACCAAGGAGAAATCTACGGCATTATTGGTCCCGACGGAGCTGGTAAAACAACGCTCTTTCGAATACTAACAACATTGCTGCTTGCGGAT
>JAVBMM010000012.1:0-10539 GCA_031552425.1 Bacteroidales bacterium
GATTATCCGGAAGCCGCAGATTACATTCGAAGTTATGTCGAAAGTAATCAAATCAATGATTATTTAAATTTAATCTACGAGTCAAAAAGACAATGTTCAATTCCTGTTATAGCCAGCATAAACTGTTATAAAGCTGACACATGGATTAATTTTGCCAAACAAATAGAAATCTCTGGCGCTAATGCTTTAGAACTCAATATTTTCTCAATTGACACAAATCCCCACGAAGATTCCAACCAATTAGAAAAACGTTATATAGAAATACTCAGGAAGGTTAAAGAACATGTACATATTCCGGTAATAATCAAAATGGGGAAATTTTTTGAAAATATTCCCAGTGTTGTTTATAAACTCTATGCAAATGGAGCAGCAGCAGTAGTGCTTTTTAATCGGTTTTACCAACCAGACATCAATATCCATTCATTGCAAATGACATCTGGAACCGTTTTTAGTCAAGATGGTTCATTAGGCGATACTCTTCGTTGGACAGCTATTGTCTCTGGTTCTATACCTCAAATAGACTTAGCCGCTTCAACCGGAGTTCATGATTGGGAAGACGTAATCAAATGTATCCTAGCTGGTTCTACAACCGTACAATTATGTTCTACGGTTTATCAGCATGGATATGAAATTATTCCATTGATTTTGAATAACATGACAGAATGGATGAATACAATGAATTTTCAAGATATTGCTGCATTTAAAGGAAAGTTAAATCATGCTCATATTCCTGACCCAACAGTGTATGAAAGAGTGCAGTTTATGAAATATTTCTCAAATAGAGATTGATTTTACAGAAAAGAATAATAAAAACAGGCTCATTCTATGCAGAATGAGCCTGTTTTTATTATAATTATTAATTAATTTTAGAATCGGAAATCTACTCCTGCTCCAAATACTTTATTTGTACGAGCAAAAACATCTGTTCCTTCTATTCCGGTTCCATTATAGCTAGCAGATTTTTTTGTCCAATCTTCATAATTGGTAAACAAATATCCTAAGTTTATTCTAACTCTTTCTGAAACATTAACAGCTCCTCCAAAACCAATGGAGTACGAATTCAAAGAATAACTCAAATCTTGTTGATAATCATCTGTAACCCCTGTTCTTGTAAATTGAATTCCACCACTTATCAGGAACATTTTGTTGATACGCCATTCAACACCACCAAGATATTCATTCGTCCCTCCGTTGATAAAATTTTGTTTCCCTATTTTTTGTCCCGGATTATTAGGATCATTTACTTCTGCCATACCTGCATCTGAATCAAAGAAATGATGATACCCTGCAGATACAGTCACACTAGGAATGATATCATATTGAGCGCCAATTGTAAGTAATGCAGGAATATCATGAGGAGTATTTACTCCATCTTTGAACATACCAGTATCATCTACTTTGGTTTTATTTTCTACATTCAAGTTAGTCAAAAACTCATATTTTACTCCTACATTCAATTTATTCCAATTGAAATTAAATCCTAATACTGGAGTTATTCCCCATCCTGATTGATCACAATCCAAGTAAGTATCAGAAGTTTTTTTAGCTGTTCCAGAAGAAGTCGTAGCAGCATCATAATATGCTGTTTGAACCTGAGAGACTGTCATATTATTGAACGTAGTTTCGTCAAGACCCAGACCTGTGCGAAGAGCTGTAGCTACAGCAGGATTGATTTGTCCAGCACCAGTACCAGTCACACTTGCCATTGTCATTCCTCCTGCTCCTGCAGTCACAAAAGGTTGAAGCCCTGCACCTGCTGTATTCTGAGCAGTCGCCATATTAGTAAAAAATGTACTAGCAAGCATCATTTCTCCGCCGGGATTCAAAGTAGGATGTTGAGGGTTGATTAATATGCTTTTCAAATGCCCCACATAACCATTATTCACAAAATTCATACGAAAACCTGCATAGACAGAAAACATTTCATTGATTTTATATGTCCCTCCCAGCTGTGCTCCATATATAATAGAAGAACCTTCCATATAAGCATCCACAGAATATTGAGAAGTAGGAATACCTTTTGCTCTTAATTGAACAGGAATCGTTGAAATAGGAGCTTCAAATGAAGGCAAACCATCATTAAAAGTTGCTTTCCCTCCACCTCCTGTTACAGCTATATTTCCAGACAATACCCATTTCCCGGTTTTATACGCGGCTTGTATACTAGGGATTATCGGAGCAGAAGCTTCTCCTTCAAAAGTTTTGGTTTCATTTCCTCCAAAACCTGCAAAAGGAGCAAACGTTGAAGTAATTGTTCTTGTTTGAAAGGCGCTTTGGTTATTTATTGAAAAATGAAATCCTTCTGCAGGAAGTTTGGACAAGCCTGCCGGATTAGTATAAGCTGCATCAATTTCCGTAGAGGCATCTCGTGCCGGATTACGTAAAAAATGCACACTTTGATTTGTGTTTGTTAAAATTCCTCCTGCGTGAACAAAAGAAATAGAAATTAGCGCCATGGCACTTAAGAATAGTTTTTTCTTCATTTTCGTTTACATTTTAAATTAAACAGGCCGCAAAGATAAAAACAATTACTAAAAAATTCATATATTTTGAAAAAATATTGCACATTCTTATATTTTTTGTGCATAAAAAAGACACTGGTATTTTCTATTTTTTGTAAATTCTTGACTAACTTTGCAAGCATTATGCCGACAAACAGAATAAATAACGATGCATTGGTACTATTTTCCGGAGGACAAGATTCTACTACTTGCCTCTATTGGGCTTTAAAGAATTTTAATAAAGTTCGTACACTTTGTTTTTCTTACGGGCAAAGACATTCATTAGAAGTAGATGTAGCAAAAAAAATTGCACAAAAAGAAGGGATCCCTTTTGAAATATTGGATGCATCTATAATCAGTAAGCTTTCCAGAAATTCTCTGACAGATACGAATTTAGAAATGGATCAAGAAAAACCAGAAGATTCCTATCCTAATACCTTTGTCCCGGGAAGAAACCTTCTTTTTCTAACATTTGCCGCTGTAATTGCCCGTTCTCACAACATATACAACATTGTCACCGGAGTCTCTGAAGCAGACTACAGTGGTTATCCGGATTGTAGAGACACTTTTATTCGTTCTGCTAACACGACTATTAATCTGGCAATGGATGAGCAATTTATCATCCATACTCCTCTCATGTGGAAAAACAAGTCTGAAGTATGGAAATTAGCTGATGAATTAGGGGTGTTCAATATTATCAGAAACGAAACGCTTACTTGTTATAATGGTATTTTATCTGATGGATGTGGAAAATGTCCATCATGTTTATTAAGAAATAAAGGATTGGAAGATTATCTAAAAACGAAGAATAAAAAATAAAATTCTACTAAAATTAAGATGGACAATCAAACAAAAAACCTGACATTGTTAGGAAAAAAAACAGAATATAAGCAAGATTATGCTCCGGAAGTCTTAGAGACATTCATTAATAAACATCCTGAAAATGATTATTGGGTTAGATTTAATTGTCCTGAATTTACCAGTTTATGTCCGATAACAGGACAACCAGACTTTGCCTCTATACTTATTGATTATATACCCGGAAAAAAAATGGTTGAAAGTAAAAGTTTAAAACTATACCTTTTCAGTTTTCGCAACCACGGAGCATTCCACGAAGACTGTATCAATATTATCATGAAAGATTTGATCCATTTAATGGAACCCAAATACATTGAAGTAACGGGAATCTTCACTCCCCGTGGCGGAATAAGTATTTATCCTTTTGCTAATTATGGATTACCTCAAACAAAATATGAACAATTAGCGCAGGATCGCTTGTTTCAAAAAAGATTTGATTAATCAAAAATTATTTCGACATCAAATATTTTTTGAAATCAACAAAATCTTTGGAAAGTTCGACACTTTGTTTTTCTCCTTTCATGAAAGCCTGAAGCTTCACGGGTATTTCTACTTTTTTGCCAATAATATCTTCTACCGTTTCTAAAAATTTTGCTGGATGAGCTGTTTCTAAAAAAACTCCAATTTCATCCGGTTGTAGGCTATCTACTAAGGCTTGATAACCGCAAGCTCCATGTGGATCTAACAAATATCCTGTTTGATTATAACAAACTCTTACTGTATTACTGATAGCATTATCATCGTAAGAAAAACCGGAAATATCTTTACAAATAGCCTCATAAGAATGTCCATAAAGTTCCAATACTCGCGTAAAATTACTTGGATCTCCCACATCCATTGCATTGGCAATAGTTGCTACCGATGGGCGTGGTGTATATTTTCGTGTTTTTAAATATTGTAAGAAAATATCATTACGATTATTGGCTGCTACAAACCGTTTCACGGGCAAACCCATCTTTTTTGCAAATAATCCTGCGGTGATATTTCCAAAATTACCACTAGGAACACAGATAACTACATTTTTTCCTTTACCTTGTTTGAGCAATTGAGCATAAGCATAAAAATAATAAAATGCTTGAGGAAGAAACCTTGCAACATTGATGGAATTAGCAGATGTAAGTTTCAATTTAGCATTCAATTCTTCATCTATGAAAGCATTTTTTACCAATGCCTGACAATCATCAAAAGTACCTTCAATCTCTAGTGCTGTAATATTTTGTCCTAAAGTAGTAAATTGACATTCTTGAATAACGCTTACTTTTCCTTTGGGATATAAAACGTAAACATGGATTCCATTTACTCCTAAAAATCCATTAGCCACAGCGCTTCCTGTATCTCCTGAAGTTGCTACCAGTACATTTACATCTTTTAGTCCTTGTTTTTGAATGAAATATCCTAGCAAACGAGCCATAAAACGAGCTCCGACATCTTTAAATGCCAATGTAGGACCATGATACAATTCCAAACTATATATATTATCATTAACATGCACTACCGGCGTGTCAAAGTTTAAGGTATCATATACAATTTCCTTCAGGATACCGGATTCAATATCATCTCCAAAAAAAGCCTCAGCTACAACATAAGCTATTTCTTGGAAAGACATTCCTTTCATTTCATGAAAAAATGATTCCGGCAACTGTTTGATTATTTCGGGCATATATAAACCTTTATCTCCGGCAAGTCCTTTGACAACGGCTTCTTGGAGTCCTACAGGTAAAGTTTTCCGGTTTGTACTGTAATAATTCATCTTTTATCTATAATCACTTCAAAAATTCTTTAATAAACTGATTTCCTTTCATCAATCCATAACTTCCTTTAGCAGAAGAAAATTCATCATAAGAAACTACATTGTCAGCTGTTTCTCCAGGATGATAAATAATAAAAGGAACCGGGTCTTTCGTGTGTGTTTTTATACTACAAGGAGTAGGATGATCCGGTAAAATTGCGATACTTATCGGTTCATTCCATTTTTGTATTTCTTCCCAAATCGGTTTGACTACTCTTTTATCCAAAGCCTCGATAGTCTTAACTTTTAATTCTACATCTCCCTCGTGTCCGGCCTCATCACTTGCTTCTATATGCAGATAAACAAAATCTTTTTCTTTGAGAGCAGCCAAAGCAGCCTGTACTTTTCCTTCATAATTTGTATTATACAAACCAGTAGCACCTTTCACTGCTATTGGTTCCAATCCGGCATAAACACCAATTCCTTTGATCAAATCAACAGCAGAAATCACTGATCCGGATTTAATTGTGGGAAACAATTCCGGCATTTTTTTCATCTCTGGTTTATAACCTGGAGACCAAGGCCAAATGCTATTAGCAGGATCTTTTCCTTCCGCCTTCCGTTTCAAATTTACCGGATGATTTTCCAACAACTCCTGAGAACGGACAATCAACAAATTCAAATACTCTGCTGTATCTGTCGCTTTCGGGACCAATGGTTTTACATAAACATTACGAACAGGAACTCCGGGAACATCATGTGGAGGAGTACAATTGATACGTTTATCGCCTCCTTTTAATTTTAACAAATGTCTATATGAAACTCCAGGATAAAATTTCAATTTATCATTGGAAAGATTTTCATTCAAGAAAGCAATTAACTCTGCAGCTTCTTCATTTGAAATATGCCCTGCCGAATGGTTCTTGATTTTTCCATCTTGTACACATATTAAATTGCATCGCATTACCATTTCTCCCGGAAGAATCTCCACTCCCATACTGGCAGCTTCCAAAGAACCTCTTCCTTCAAAAACTTCATTTACATCATATCCTAATACCGACAAATTAGCAATTTCACTACCAGGTGCAAATCCTTCTGGAACGGTTGCCAACATTCCCGATCTTCCCAATCGGGCAATTTCGTCTATTGTGGGAATATTTGCAGCTTGCAAAGGGGTTTTATCCCCAAGAGAGGGAATTGGATTATCAGACATTCCATCTCCTAAAATGATTATGTATTTCACTTTTTTATATATTTATCAATTTTACGAATATTACCTAATGTTCGCTATAGAAATAATATCAGCAAAAACGCCTGCGGCTGTTACACTAGCTCCGGCTCCATAACCTTTTATAATCATCGGATACTCATTGTATCTTTCTGTAGTAATCATGATAATGTTGTTACTTCCTTCCAAATCATACAAAGGATTACCCATTGCAACTTCCTGTAAGCCGACCCGGCACTTTCCGTTGTCCATTTCTGCCACAAATCTATATTTTTTATTTTCAGCTTCCAATTTTTTCCGTTTCTTTTCAAATTCCTCATCTAATTCGGGAATATTTTTCCAAAAATCATCTAATGAGCCTTCAAAATATTTATCTGGAACAAATAAGTTCTTTACCACATCTTCTTGTTCTACCTGATAACCCGCTTCCCTGGAGAGGATTACCAATTTTCGAATCACATCTTTTCCACTCAAATCTATGCGAGGATCCGGTTCTGAGAAACGGGCTTCTTTCGCCATCATAATAGCCTTACTTAGTGGAATATTTGCACTTATTGTATTGAATATAAAATTCAACGTTCCTGAAAGGACCGCTTGCAACCTCAAAATTTTATCTCCACTTGCAATTAATGCATTCATTGTATTGATAATCGGCAAACCGGCTCCTACATTCGTTTCAAATAAATATTTAACTCCTTTTTTTCTTGCTGTCTCTTTTAGTTTCTCATAATTCTCATAAGTAGATGAAGCGGCTATTTTATTAGCAGCGACTACCGATATATTATTAGACAACAACTCTTCATATAAAGATGCTATCTGAGGACTCGCCGTACAATCTACAAAAACGGAATTGAATATATTCATTTTCAATATCTCATCCCGTAAAAATTCCGGAGAAGAAGGAATTCCTTCCATGCTTAATTTCTCTTTATATGTATTTAAATCTATTCCTTTACGGTCTAATATTACATTTTCCACATCGGCAATTCCTACAACATTCAGTTTTAATCCGTTGCGGGACATTAATTCTGGTTGCTGCATTTTTATCTGGTCTAAAAGACTTCCTCCCACAGTTCCAATTCCTGTAAGGAAAATATTCAACACTTGATATTCAGAAAGGAAAAAAGAATCATGAATAGAATTTAATGCTTTCCTTAAATATTTGGATTTAATTACAAACGAAATATTTGTTTCCGATGCGCCTTGAGCGCAAGCAATAACGCTAATTCCGCTTCGTCCTAATGTTCCAAACAATTTTCCTGCAATTCCGGGAGTACGTTTCATATTTTCTCCCACAATCGCTACGGTTGCTAATTCTTTCTCCGATTTGATATCATTAATTTCACCTTGTATCATTTCATGAGAAAATTCTTCTCTCAATACTTGCACAGCCAAATCTGCATCTGCATGTTTTACAGCAAAAGAAGTTGTATTTTCAGAAGATGCTTGTGATACCATATAGACACTGATACCAACTTTAGATAGCGCTTTAAAAATACGATAATTAACCCCAATAACTCCTACCATTCCCAAACCTTGCACTGTAATCAGGCATGTATCATCAATAGAAGAAATTCCCTTAATTGCTTTCCCTTCCGTTACTTTTTCTTTTGTAATCAGCGTACCTGCTGCTTTCGGATTAAATGAATTTTTAATTCGTATGGGAATGTTTTTATGATAAACAGGAAATATCGTCGGAGGATAAATAACTTTCGCTCCAAAATTAGATAATTCCATTGCTTCAATATAACTTAATTCATCTATAACATACGCACTGCTTATTACTTTTGGATCTGCGGTCATGAAACCATCTACATCTGTCCAAACCTCCAATATGGATGCATTCAAAGATGCAGCTATGATGGAAGCTGTATAATCGGAACCTCCTCTTCCTAAATTACTGACTTCTCCGGTAACTAAGTTACTAGCAATAAATCCGGGAACAATCGATATTTTGTTTAACAACTTAAACTGTTTTTCTACTAGTTGATTGGTTATTTCAAAATTGACGATGTGTTTGTCAAATTGTTTTTCTGTCTTAATAAATTCTCTGGAATCAAATAAACAGGAATCTTCAATGACTTCAGAAATAATGAGGGAAGACAACCTTTCTCCATAACTAACAATAATATCGTATGTTTTTGAAGACAAATCTCCAATCAAAAGTACTCCTTTGAATATATTTCCCAATTCATCTAAAAGAACAAAAATCTCTTTCAAAAGTTTATTTCTCTCTTCCGAATCAGCTATCAA
Organism: Bacteroidales bacterium; assembly: GCA_031552425.1. Lineage (GTDB taxonomy): Bacteria > Bacteroidota > Bacteroidia > Bacteroidales > Azobacteroidaceae > JAISFI01. The sequence goes on from JAVBMM010000012.1 coordinate 8,570, forward strand.
GCCTTCCACTACTTCTATATGCCGGGTCACAATATCATTGTATTCTTTCTCATAAGCATAATTCCCCTGAACTGCTAACTTCGATGTATTGATCAATTGGTCTGTTATGCCTCCTAAAGCCGAAACAACTACTATTACCGGTTCTTTTTCGGATTCTATTATTTTTTTTACGCCTAAAATACTTTTCGCAGAACCTACGGATGTTCCGCCGAACTTCATTATTTTCATATTTTTTATTTTATCCTTCTTGATTAAAAGATTCCACTTCCTTTACTTTTCGGAACAAATCTGATGCAAAAATAAAATCATTCAAATCTTTGTTCGTTGACGAAATAATATCATCTTTTGTTCCTTCCCACGCCTTTATCCCGTCTTTAATAAAGATAATATTTTCACCGATATTCATCACCGAATTCATATCATGTGTGTTTATAACGGTGGTCATTTGGTATTCTATGGTAATATCATGAATCAAATCATCTATCAACAGAGCTGTTTTTGGATCTAAGCCAGAATTTGGCTCATCACAAAATAAATATTTTGGGTTTAAAGCAATTGCCCGTGCAATTGCGGCCCTTTTCATCATCCCTCCACTAATCTCGGAAGGATAAAGGTTAGCGGCATCTTTCAGGTTTACTCTATCCAAACAAAATTCTGCACGCTTCACTCTGTCAACAGGACTTTTATCAGAAAACATTTCTAACGGAAATATAACATTCTCCAGTACAGTCATAGAATCAAACAAAGCAGATCCTTGGAAAAGCATTCCCATTTCCCTGCGTAACAGTTTTAACTCCGTTTTACCCATGGTGATGATATTTCTACCATCGTATAAAATTTCTCCATTGTCAGCACGCATCAACCCAATCACATTTTTCATCAGGACGGTTTTTCCGGATCCGCTTCTCCCTATGATCAAATTAGTTTTTCCTGTCTCAAACGTAGCAGAAATATCTTTTAATACGACTTTTTCGTCAAACGATTTAGTGATATTTTTAACTTCTATCATATCAAGCAAGCATCAAATTCGTCAACAATAAATCCAGCAACAATATTAACACACTACTCATCACCACAGAATTAGTACTGGCTTTACCTACTTCCAGGGCACCTCCTTTTACATTATACCCAAAATACGATGCTACCGATGCTATAACGAATGCAAAAACTATGGATTTAATGATGGAATAACCTATGTAAAAAGAATTAAACCAAAAACGAATACCAAATTCATATACTGAAACGGATACTACTTTTGCAAAATAAGCCATGCAAAAACCTCCTCCAATTCCAAAAAACATACTAAAAATAACCAGAACCGGGATAAAAAGCATCAATGCAACAATTTTGGGCAAAATTAAATAGTTCGCAGAATTAACTCCCATAATATCCAAAGCATCTATTTGTTCGGTAATACGCATAGAACCTATTTCAGATGCAATATTAGAGCCCACTTTTCCAGCCAATATCAAACACATGATAGATGAAGAAAATTCCAGCAATATGGTTTCCCTTGTAATATAGCCGATTGTATAGGCCGGAATTAAAGGAGAATTTATATTCAATGAAACTTGTATAGTAAGAACTGCTCCTATGAAAACTGATATAAAAATCACGATCCATAAAGAATCCACTCCAAGTTTGATGACTTCTTTCAAGGTTTGCCTAAAGAAAACATGCCAACGTTCCGGAACTGTGATGGTTCGACACATCAATAGGGTATATTTTCCAAACTCATCTAATGCTTTCATTTATTTTTCTTTGAACCTGCAAATATAAGGTTTTTTTTAGAAATGAGTATGACAAACCGAGAGAGATGTATTTACAAAAAAACACTATCTTTGCGCAAATATTTTTTCAATATGTCTGATGCTAACCAAATGGTTCTCCGAACAGAGAATTTAGTCAAGAAATATCGTTCCAGAACTGTTGTTAATCATGTTTCAATCAATGTGAAACAAGGAGAAATT
>JAVBMM010000054.1:0-6657 GCA_031552425.1 Bacteroidales bacterium
GATCATAACTTTCTAAATATTTAGTATTTTACTTTTTCCCTTGATGAAAAAAGTAACAAAAAGCTAATTCCATTGAAAGTGCTACGCTCTGCAATAAGCATGTAAACATACTTATTGCTCTCACTTAAACGCACTTTTCAATACTGCGTTCAAATGGCTAAAAAATACTGTGTTACGGCTAAACAAAAAGAACTCATGCCCTTGGCATTTTAACAGCTTTTTGTTTAACGCCTGCACTACGTATTTTTCTTAACTCCATTTGCCCGAGGCCGGGAAGTTGCCCTTTGATTAGGTGATTAAATTCAGAAGTCTGAATAAACTCCATTTCAAAGAAGTGCAAAGTTAAGGAAAAATTTATTATTTAAGAAGTATGTTGAAAAGCTTTGGGGAGTAAAATTGATTATAAAAAAAGTGTACCGAATATTTTCGATACACTTTTTATTTATAAGGTACAACTTATTCTTTTTCTTCCTTTTTCAGCTTGTCTATTTTTTGTTGGATTTTATCAACAGTTTTATGCAAGTCTTTTCCATGATCATGAAGCCTTTTCAGATCGAAAGAAATCATGATACGAAAGATCCCAATAAATAAGAATGCAAAAGCTGTGATATAGACTGCTGTTAAAGCACCTGCCGCAGGTTGCCAGATAATGGCGATAGCACAAATGACGGCTAGAATACCGAATACCAAATACCATCCCCAATTTTTCAAACCATAGCGGGACATATCTACAGAAGTACCGATGGCGGAAAATCCCCTGAACATAAACCAAAAAGCAACAATAAACGGAATAACGGCCATAGAAAATCCAGGTAAACAGATAAGTACCAAGCCAAGTAATAAATCTATGATACCGCAAGCAAAATACCATCCCCAACCGTTGAGTGTATTTTTGTTGGATAAGGAAAATACGATTTCAAAAATTCCAGAAACAAACATCATAATACTGAATACAATAGCTAAAGCTAAAAAAGAAACAGCAGGAGAGAACATCATGAAGATGGATAAAACAACATACAGGATACCTAGAATTAAAGATAACCACCAGTTTTTAACTGCGGAATTCACTCTGTCAAATAATGTTTCCATACTAATTAAATTAAAAAATTATTATAAATAAAAAGAAAAATATAACGTTTATTGTCTTAACCAACTGCTTCCAAAGACGAGATAATAAGTAAACCCTTCAGGCCCCATAGCAAGGTCTACACCCATGCGAAGATTTAGTTTTTTTGCTATTAAATAACGAAATCCGGTTCCATAGCTCCAGGCCCATTCCTCTTTCCCGAAATCATCAAATTGATCAAATCCTTTTCCGGCTCCGGAAAAAAACATGATACTCCAACGTTTACGCTCGTCAAAATCCCAACGTTCTTCTATTTCTGCAAGCATTGTTGTTTTACCTTGATAACGTGCTGTTGGTATTCCTCTCATGTCAATATAAGGCTTTAAGTAGAAAGGTTGGTTACCTGCTGATTGTTGCATGTCGAATCTTAATCCATTAATCCAATTATGAAGAATTGGAATATAATAGTAAAAAGCTCCTTCAAATTGCCCGTATTTATAATCACTACCTACTACGGGATTACTCCAGTTTGCTGATAAATATGTTTTTATCCCTTTATTTGGAGTAAAAGTATTATCCCGGCTATCGAAAGAAAGTTTTATACCTAACCAACCAACATTTCCACTGATCTCATCGGATATTTTATCGTTTATTTCATCGATATATTTTCCTTCTTTATTACTTTTTATTTCCAATTCGTTGTGCATGAATAAATATTGTATTCCTACTGAAAAACGTGGATCTTTGAAACGTTGAGTTAATGAACCTGTAATAGGAATTGTTTTGATATTAAATTCAGATTCAATATTTTGATTGATACGTTCCAAATCGAAATAGTAATTCAGATTGACGCTTCCATATCCTGCCATAAGCATGTAACGCATTCCCCATTTTTTAATTGTTCCTACTCGTCCCCCTCCGGCTGCCCATGAGTCATTCAAAGTATATCCTCCGAAAGCGGCGGTAATATCAGGGGGAAGAGGATATGTTTTTCCATTTACTGTGATAGGAGCATTTTGTTTGATAAACACAGGTGCTAAACCTCCTCCGAATCCTCCGAAAGCGGGTTCTGTGATGATGATAGGCATAGGAACAAAACCGTTTTTTTCGATTATCCATTGGCTTAAGTCCAACTGTCCGTCTTCGGGATCTTTGAAACTTAATTTCTTTTCATTTTTATCTTGTGCGAAAATTCCGGTTATATTATAAATTAGACAAACCGCAAGAATTAGTATAATTGAAGGCTTTTTCATCATGATTATTTCAGTTGTTTGACAATGAATTGGTCTATTGAAAATTTTCCCGGTCCTGTAATGTATAATAACAAGAATACTGTCAGATATACAAATGCAAGTTCTTTTACTACGAATGCGTCACCTCCATGGATACTGAAAAAAGCAATGCACATGGTGAAAATCATGGGAATGGTTGACAAACGATATAGAAAACCTAAAATAAAAGCGATGGGACAAATAAGTTCTCCAAAAATAGCCAACATGAGAGATACTTGATTTCCTACATGTAAGGGATCTGGAAAGACATTGGACATTTCTGAAAAATTAATAAATTTTTGAAATCCATGAGTCATTAGTAATATCCCAAAAATAATTCTTGCGAATAGTAAGATCACTGATGATCTAATATCCTTTTGATAATTGGGGAATAAGAATTTTTTCCACATAGTGATTGTTTTTAAGTATATCCAAACTAATTATCTAATTTAAACATGTTTTAAATTAAAAACAATCAAAAAGAAGAAAGGTTGAGTTACATAGGTAGATTTTTTAGAAAGTTATTCCAATCGTTGGAAAAATCTTGTATAGAATGGTAAAGCTTATTTGCTCCAGCATCTGATAATATTTGATCCGGTAATGGTCCTGTATTTACAGCAACAGTATAAATTCCAGCGGCAATGGATGATTGAATTCCCATGGGAGCATTTTCTACCACAATAGCTTCTTTGGCTGAGATTTTTCCTTTTTTTAATCCTTGTAAATAAGGCTCTGGATGGGGTTTTCCGTGAGTGACATCGTATGCTGTGACCATCAGTTCGGGGCGAAAATATCCCGGAAAATGTTTGTTTAAATTTTCTAATAAGGATGTTTGTCCGGATCCGGTAACTATTAGAGTGGTTAATCCTTGTTCTTTTACTTTAGACAATAAATCCAGTATTCCTGGCATGATTTTTTGTGTATCATACTTTTTGAATAAGGTGGATTTTTTTTCATAAATAAGTTCTTTTTCTTCTTGGGTAGCGTTTCGGTTAAATGTTCTTTGAAAAAGTAGATCAATCGTGTCGTGTCCGGTTCTTCCTTCATGTAAATAGAATTCTTCTAATGAACAAGGTATTTGGTAGCTCAACATGGTTTCTTGCCAAGCCTTAGCATGAGCAGGCATGGAATCATAAAGGACTCCATCCATGTCGAAAAGAACAGCTTTGATCATATTCTATAAGGGAGTTTGAATTTGGAAGCAGAAAGTTAGAAGCGAAAATATTTTATTATCTTCTAACTTTCCACTTCTAACTTCTCATTAGATTTTTGCTTGTATAGCTTTGCTTTCTGCCTCAAATCCGGGTTTGTTAAGCAAGGCAAACATATTTTTTTTATAGGCTTCTACTCCGGGTTGGTCGAAAGGATTAACTCCTAACATATATCCACTGATTCCACAGGCTTTTTCGAAAAAGTAAAGTAATTGTCCTAAGTAATATGCATTCAATTCCGGGAGTTCTATTTTGATGTTGGGAACACCTCCGTCTACATGTGCTAACTGAGTTCCGAGCTCAGCCATTTTATTGACAAAATCAACTCTTTTTCCGGCTAAGAAATTTAATCCATCCAAATCTTGTTCGTCCTTAGGAATTTCCATTTGGAAATTGGGTTGCATGACGGAGATAACAGTTTCGAAAATAGTTCGTTCCCCTTCTTGAATCCATTGCCCCATGGAATGTAAATCTGTAGTGAAATCAACAGAAGCTGTGAAGATTCCTTTGTTCTCTTTTCCTTCACTTTCTCCATAAAGTTGCTTCCACCATTCAGAAACATAATGTAATTTGGGATGAAAATTGGCTAGTATTTCTATTTTCTTTCCTTTTTTATATAATTCGTTGCGGGTAGTGGCATAGATGGCAGCGATGTTTTCTGCAAAAGGAACATCTTTCCCTGTTAATTTTTGCATGTCTGCTGCTCCTTTGATTAACTGACGGATATCAATTCCGGCAATAGCGATTGGTAATAAACCAACCGGAGTCAATACGGAGAAACGACCTCCTACATTGTCAGGAATGATAAAAGTTTTGTATCCTTCTTTATCGGCTAACATACGTAAAGCTCCACGGGATTTATCTGTTACAGCAACTATTCTTTCTTTTGCTTCGTTTTTTCCTACTGTATTTTCTAATTGTTGTTTCAAAATACGGAAAGCTAATGCGGGTTCAGTAGTAGTTCCTGATTTGGAGATATTGATAATACCGAACTGTTTCCCTTTTAGATAACTGGATAGTTCATAAAGATAATCTTCTCCTATATTATGCCCTGCATAAAGAATAACCGGATTTTTTCGGCTGGAATCCAACCAATCAAAAGAGGAAGAGAGTGCATCAATAACAGCTTTAGCGCCTAAATAACTACCTCCTATACCTACGACAACAACAGCTTCGCATTTATCACGGAGTCTTTTTGCTGTAGATTCTATATCGGTAATTACTGTTTCGGAAATTTCAGATGGTAATGTGAGCCATCCGAGGAAATCATTTCCTTTTCCGGAACCGTTATGAAGATCTGCAATACACTTTTCTGCAATAGAAGCCTGATCATAAACCTGTTCTTTAGAAATAATTCCTAATGCTTTGTCAATGATTAAATTGATCGTTTTCATAGCAAAATATATTTATTTGAACGTATCTGTTAACCGTCTGATTTCCACCAGTGGTGCCTTCTTTTCGTACAGAATATTATAGACTGTATCTAAGATAGGCATATTTACTTGATATTTTTCGTTTATTTCTTTGATACATTTTGTTCCGTAATATCCTTCAGCAACCATTTCCATTTCTAATTGGGCAGTTTTTACGGAGTAATTTTTACCGATCATGGTTCCGAAAATACGGTTGCGGCTGAAACGAGAATAAGAAGTTACCAACAGATCGCCTAAATAAGCAGAATCGGTTACTTTCCTGTCCATAGGAAGAACGGCATCTAAAAAACGTTTCATTTCTTTAACTGCATTACAGATAAATACGGCATGAAAGTTATCTCCGTATTTTAATCCGTGACAAATCCCAGTCGCAACAGCGTATACATTTTTTAGAACGGAAGAAAATTCGATTCCGATAACATCTTCGCTTATACTGGTTTTAACAAATCGATTGGATATAACTTTAGAGAAAATTTCGGCATTGGTTTCGTCGATACACGTAACCGTTAAATAGGAAAGTCTTTCTAAAGCAACTTCTTCTGCATGACAAGGGCCTCCTAAAACAATGATATTTTCCCTAGGAATTTGGTAAAATTCAGAAAAATAATCGGAAATAATCATATTTTCATCAGGGACGATTCCTTTAATAGCAGAGATGATGAATTTATCTTTCAAGGGAGTGATTATCTTCTGTAAATGTTCCTTCAGGTAAGGAGAAGGAGTAGCAAATATTAATGTATCTGAATCTTGTATTACCTGGTTAATATCATCATAGAAAGTAATTCTTTCTGTATCAAAACTTACTGCAGTAAGATAAGCAGGATTATGTTTCAATTGTTTGAAATCTTCAATCCTGTCCGGCCTGCGCATGTACCAATTGATATTATCTTGTGTAGTTAACACTATTTTAGCTAAAGCTGTAGCCCAACTTCCGCCGCCCATAACGGCAATTTTTCCCGGAGATGTCATACGTTTTTAGATAATAAAGTTGCTTTCGTCCATTGCTCTACTTCTTCTGCAGAAGGATTTTCCAATTCTAGTTTGAACTTTTTGTTTAATTCACACAGTTCTTGACGAAGTTTATTGGGATTTACATCTTTTAAATCTTCTACTGTATAATATCCGGCCTTTTGGATGGCGGGTACCCAGGCTTCCGGAATATTAATCGTGGTATATTTATCTATGGTATCTTTCTTTTGAACTTTTTCAGGACGCATTTGTGGAAAAAATAATACTTCTTGAATGGCGGCTTGTCCAGTCAACAACATTATCAACCTATCCATACCGATGCCCATTCCTGAAGTGGGAGGCATTCCGTATTCAAGGGCCCGCAAGAAATCTTGGTCGATAAACATGGCTTCATCGTCTCCTTTTTCGGATAATTTCAGTTGTTCTTCAAAGCGTTGTCGTTGATCAATCGGATCATTTAGCTCTGAGTATGCATTGGCTATTTCTTTTCCGTTGATCATCAATTCGAAACGTTCCGTTAATTCGGGGTTTTCGCGATGTTCTTTACACAATGGAGACATTTCTTTCGGATAATCAGTGATAAATGTTGGCTGGATATATTTGCTTTCACATTTTTCCCCGAATATTTCATCAATGAGTTTTCCTTTTCCCATTGTTTCGTCTTGTTCTACTCCGAGTTTTTTACAAACATCTCTTAATTGGTCTTC
>JAVBMM010000087.1:0-3397 GCA_031552425.1 Bacteroidales bacterium
ATCGTATGTTTTTATTTTTTATCTGAAGATTTGCTAAATATGTTCCTGTTGGAATAGACGATGAATCCCAATAAAAATAATTATATCCGGGAAGTAAATAAATTTTTTCTTTATGCACTAAATTTCCCCTTAAATCATAAATATTTAAAAATCCCTCTGATTCTTCTTCTACTTCTTGAACCAGAAAAATAACATCTTTCGTGAATGGATTTGGTAGCACTCTACTATTTAATATTTCTTCTTTTTCTTCGAATGGAATAATTTTAAGATAAAATTCCTGAAAATCAGATGACCCTTTTATATCTTTCACGCCTATTTGAATCTTATATATCCCAACTTCTTGTTTTGCTGGTATTCCTGAAAGAACTGAATTAAAAAATCTAAATTTTTCCGGAATACCCTGTATTTGATAATCTAAAGTGTCTCCAATAGCCAAATCTGCATCTTCTACTATTAAAGAATATTGATATTGCTCCCCTATTTTTATTGTTGTTTCAGGTATTGATACTATTTTAGGTGCATGATTAAAATAATCTACAAATATGGTCAAACTTCGCTTTTGATAATTCTCATATGCATCCGAAATTCCTATAATAAATTTATTTTCGCCAAGATCATTCGGTCTGAGGGGAGTTCCATAAAGCCAAATAGTATCATTTGAATATTTTGTTTGTAACCAAGAAGGACGAAATTCCACCCTTAATTGAAATTTTTGGAAATCAGATCTCGCCTCTTTTGCAATAGTTACATATGATTTATAATATTCGTTTTCTTTTGCATTCAACTTTCCTATAGAAAGTTTTGGTATATCTTGTAGAACTAAAATTGTAATTATCGTATCTTTTATACAGTCATAACTATCTTTTACAGAAATTCGAATCTTATTCCTTCCGAGGTCTTTTCCCGAAGGGATTCCTCTAAAATAAACTGTGTCTCCTTTTATGACATATGCTAACCAAGAAGGTTTTTCTTTTATAGCCAAAACATATTTGTCGCCATATAAAATATCTTTATCTCTAACAACAATATAGGTTTCATATAAATAGGATTCTACCGCAGTTGTATCATCCCCTACAAACAATTCCGGACAATTATTCTTATAGTGAGTATTCAGTTTTAAGGTTTTTGTTGCAAGTGTATCCTCATCAAGAGTAATAGCTATTTTTATTTTCGAGTACGATGTATCATATAACATTTTTGCCAATACAGTATCATTGGGAACTCCTATGAATTGGTGTCCATCCCATGTTAACCATTTTGGTTTTTCTATAGAAATAATTTGCGGATTGTAAAACGTTGTATCATCCCCATAATAATAATATGGGTAATATTTGCTATTTACATCCATTTTAAGGGCGAATTGCTTTGCCATGTCCAATGTGTCGCTTTTTACAAAAAGATGCGGGAACGGCAGTGAAATTGCATCAGAAATAAGGCTTTCTTGCCCATTACCTTTGCAAGCAGAGATTCGATAAAACGTTTTGGGAATAGAATCCCCATTGTAATATATAGTTATTGAAGTATCTGCAACTGTCGTTAAAAAAGTGCTCTCATTTGGTGTAAATCCATTTGATTCATTAGAAGCATATACTCTATAAAAATCCGGTTCATGCCCATTTTGATTAGAACGCCAACTAATTTTAACCATTTGGCTTGAGATAGAATCAATTTTCACATCCACCGGCCTCATTACTCCATGTGCTGTAAATGACCATGCATCACTCCATTGCCCCCAAGTACCCCTGCTATCTTTGGCTCGTACTTTCCAATAGTAGGTTTGCCCATCATTTAACCAACCTGTTTCCTTGACTTTGAAATAGGGACGAATCGCTGCTTCTCCAAAGGCAGAAACATATTGATTGAAATTTGGCGATAGTGGATAATTCATTTCAGGATGATCGGAAAGAAAAAACTCATAATCTTCAATAAAATCCCCATCTAAATCCACTGCAGAGTCCCATTCAAAAGCAAAATACAAACTGTCTACCTCTGATTGGTTCAATGGAAATATGGGAGCATTGACTTTCTCTGGTGGAGTATTTTCAGAAGTTTCTTGCCAATTAACAGTTATTTCTACATTTCTTTCATCACTTTCATCTGAATAGGAAATGATATTTTCACCTAATTTTAGAGTTGGTAAAAATCGTTTGCTTATTTGAAATGCGCTTTCAATATACAATGAATCTAATCCACAAGCATTTAAAGAGTCTTGTGGGAACATACAAATTTTTAAATAATAACTATATGGAGGAACTACTGCATTAGATGGCAACGGATATGGAAGAAATTGCCCAATATTTATAGAATCTTCATATATTCCCATTTTTGAAGATGTCCAAACATGCTGCCATGTGGTTCCTTCATCTAAGGACATAAAAATTCCGATAGTATCTTTTATCGAATTGTTCCGAAAAATACCTTTTAATTGAATATCTAAAATAGGAAATGGAAGATTTACCTGATAAAGAAAAGAAGCATTTTTTGCAGAGGAATATATTTTAGGATTATTTTTTGATCTAGCAAATTTTATATTTGTTTGGGTGAATAATTTTGATGCTTTGATAGAATCGAAATTTGTTGAAAGAATATGCTTGCTATTAGAAATAATATATTCTAAAAAAATTTCTGGAACTTTATCTTCATTGTTCCAATTATGGTAGTATTTATTAGCTTTCCCCCAATTATAAATGATGGATTCATCTGGTTTTAATATATAATTAAATGATGGATAAATTGTATTATTTTTTGAACTTAATTCTTGTCTTTTTGAAAATATCCCTCCCTCTTTGGGGTAATTCAAAATACTTTCATTCTGTATTGTATCAAAAAAATATTGGCTGATGCTGCCAGCCTATTCTCTTGAACAAAATTAGAATAGATTTCTTTCTCAGGGGAAAAATAACCATTTGAATAGATTTTAGAAATCCTATTATCCATTTGTTTTGAATAAATAATATTTTGTCCAAAATGTTTTGTCCTTTCAATCAAATATTTATCAGATATAACTTCCTCCACTCCAATAAGAGACTTATTATCATAATCCAAATAAAAAACTTCCAAATCCGCATCAATAATAATATTTTCATCTCTCATTTCAACTTCTGAGATAGTATGATGGGGCATTAAATAAGCATACGATTTATTATTTGCCATTTCTGCAAATAATCGAACATTCCATGTAGTTAGATCGCACATTCCATAACCATAGATAGGAAACATTTTATAACTATCATAATCATCATAGCCTGAAGGGGAATAATGTTCTTTATTCTTTTTAATAAAAGCCCACAGCTTTAGAATAATTTCTTTATTGAAATTACTACTGTTTTTATCCTGCTTGATTTCTTCAAGAATATTTTTGGGGCTATACCAATCCCTTTCTCCATTTAAAATCACT
>JAVBMM010000149.1:0-4040 GCA_031552425.1 Bacteroidales bacterium
CCTTGCGTTTTCCTTTTTGTATCGCATCTTGTTTGGGATTTAATAAACGACGGTGTCCTTGAATGGGAGGTATTACAGATATATTTTCTTGATGAATATTTGTGGAAAGATTTATTGGTAGATAATCCTGTAAAGATAACTCTGTATATTGCAACATCTTTTCGTCGATTTTTCCGGAAAGTATCATGCTAATGTTACTTGAGCGATAATACTTTTGATGAAAATCTTTCAGATCATCTTTACTGATATTTTTGAAATCTTCGGGTTTAGCTGTTTTCCCATAGGGATGATTTTCTCCGAAAAGTTTTTCTGTAAATTTTTTTGTTGCAATATATTGAACTTTATCATTGTCGATCAGGAATTGTTGTTTATGCCTTTTTCTGAGGGCATTAAAAGCTTCTTCAGGAAAAATGGGCTCCCGAAAGATCAATATTAAAATATCGAATATTTCTTTGAAGAATTTGTTAAGAGTATAAACCGTTAAATAAGAAAAATGGTATCCGTCGGAAAGTTGTAGCCAAGCTCCACAGTAATCTAATTTCTCTGCAATTTCATTTCCACTTAAGTTTCCTGCTCCTTCTTTCAACATCAAGTTAGTGAAGGATGAAACTAAAGGTTTGGATTGTTGCCATTTTCCAGCCTCAATGATTAAATCTATCCGGGAAATATCCTGATCTCCTTGATTCAGAAAATACAAAGTGATTCCATTCGAAAGCTTTTTAGCTTCCATCGGATGAATAAAAATCTGTTCAATGGAGCTGATTGTTGGGGGAATCTGACGGAAGTTCATCATTTTTCCTGTAAAATTAAACAGTTTCTAAATACTTCAAAGCTTTTTCCAAATCTTCCGGAGTATCGATGCCGATAGTTTCTTCGTGAGTTATTCCCACTTTGATTATATAACCATTTTCCAACCAACGTAATTGTTCGAGAGATTCGGCTTTTTCCAATGAAGTTTGAGGAAGAGAGGTGATTTGTTTCAGTATATCCGCTTTGTAAGCATATAGACCGATATGCTTATAAAATGTATGATTTTTTAACCATTCGGAAGTTTCTTTTCCTCGAAGAAAAGGAATAACAGAACGGCTGAAATATAGCGCTTGCATTTGTTCGTTTATTACCACTTTGGGAGAATTAGGATTGCATAGAGCATCAAATCCGTCTTCCGGTAAAAAAGGTTTTACTAAGGTAGCAATTTGTGTTTGCGGATCACGGAAACATTCTTTAATTTCTTCTATTTGAGAAGGTTTAATAAAAGGTTCGTCTCCTTGTATATTGATAATTACATCAAAAGTTCCGACAGTTTTTGTAAAAGCTTCATAACAACGGTCAGTTCCGCTTTGATGTTTTTCGGAAGTCATAATGACATTTCCACCGAAAGATTGAACAGCATCAGCAATTCTTTTGTCATCTGTTGCTACAACGGTTTCATCTAATATACCATCGACTTGCTCATAAACTCTTCTGATCAGGGTTTTCCCGTTTATGTCAGCCAGCGGTTTTCCGGGGAAACGGCTGGAAGCAAATCTTGCAGGTATAATTCCGATGTATTTCATAGTTATTTAAAAACTTTGCATGTCACACAAGCGTTTGTAATATTTGTTAAGGGCAATCAATTCTTCATGTTTACCTTGTTCAACTATTTCTCCTTCGTGCATTACACAGATCATATCTGCATTTTTGATAGTAGATAAGCGGTGAGCAATAACAATCGTAGTTCTATTTTTCATCAGATTTTCCAGCGCTTCCTGTACTAATTTTTCCGATTCTGTGTCCAGTGCGGAAGTAGCTTCATCTAAAATCAGAATGGCAGGATTCTTTAAAATAGCTCGTGCGATACTGATACGTTGGCGTTGTCCTCCTGAAAGTTTACAGCCACGGTCTCCGATATTTGTTTCATATTGTTGTTCCGTTGCCATAATGAAATCGTGAGCATTGGCTATTTTTGCAGCATGAATGACTTCTTCTAAAGTTGTATTTTCTACTCCGAATGAAATATTATTGAAAAAGGAGTCATTGAAAAGTATCGCTTCCTGGTTCACATTTCCCATTAACTGCCGAAGATCAAACAAAGAGGTTTCTTTGATATTGAGATTATCAATAGTGATTTCTCCTTCGTTGACATCGTAAAATCTTGGTAAAAGATCAACAAAAGTAGATTTCCCGGAACCGGATTGTCCGACTAAAGCAACAGTTTTTCCTTTGGGAACAGTTATTGAAACGTTTTTTAGAATCCATTTTTCACGGTACTTAAACCAAACATTTTTGTATTCGATCTTTTCGTTAAAATGAATAGGTTTAGGATTTTCGGGATTAGTAATATTTGATTCAGCTTTCAAAATTTTATCAACCCTTTCCATGGAAGCCAATCCTTTTTGTACGGCATACATCGATTTGGATAAATCTTTGGCCGGATTAATAATGCTGTAAAAAATTACCAAATAATAGATAAAAGTAGGAGCATCTATAGAACTATTATTTCCTAAAATTAAAGAACCACCATACCATAATACTAAGACGATTGTAATTGTTCCTAACAATTCGCTCATCGGATGTGCTAAAGATTGTCTTCGGGCAATTTTCATAGATGTTTTTCTGAAAGAATCATTGCCTGATCTGAATCTTTTTTTAATTTTTTATTCGGCGTTGAAAGCTTTAATAATCCTCAGACCACATAAAGTTTCTTCTATTTGAGCCATCAATCCTCCCCATTGTTTTTGTGCCATGGAAGAAGATTTTTTGAGTTTTTTCCCTACCTGTCCCATAACATAGCCGGACAAAGGGAGTAATATTAATACAAAAAGGGTCAGTTGCCAACTGATGATAAACATACTTGTGAGGTATATCAAAATGAGGATAGGATTTTTCAGCAACATATCCAATGAAACCATAATGGAATTTTCCACTTCTCCTACGTCTCCGGTAATTCTTGCCATGATATCACCTTTCCTTTCTTCAGAAAAGAAACCGATAGGTAATGAAACTATTTTGTCGTTGATTTGATTCCGAATATCCCTAACAACACCCGTTCTTAGAGGTATCATATAATGTGCGGCAAGGTACATATTGCCGGTTTTCAATAAAGTCATTACGACTAGGAAAATACCTAATGCAATCAAAGTATTAACTTCTCCATGTGTGGCAGTATAGTCGGTAATATACCAGAAAAAATTATTTTTCATCACACCGATATATTCTTTCCAAGAATCTATGGAAAAGAAATCTAAAGAAACCGGGATATATTCATAAACAGTAATGTCTGATTTGAAAAGTATTCCTAAAATAGGAATAATCAAAACAAATGAAAATAGGTTGAAAAAAGCCGACAGGATATTAGCAAGTACATTTGCTCCGACATATTTCTTATAAGGCGCTAAAAATCGCCCTGCAAGTTTAAAAAATTCTCTCATACAATTTCACACAATTTAGGCTGCGAAGGTACAAAAATTAAAATATCCAAATCTTAAATTAACAAAAAATACCGTAACATGTTAAACTATATAACATAATATTTGTCTACTTTTGTAACTTATTTAGTTATTAACCGGCAAAATAATAATAATGAAGCACCTTTTAAAAACCTTTTTCTTTTGTTTAATTACTACTCTTCCCGTGATGGGGCAAAAAAATATATCTCTTATAGGAACTTTGGTTGAACCCGAAAATAACTCTATTCCTGTTGAATATGCAACCGTACGTTTGTTATCTCTTCCTGATAGTGCATTTGTTTCCGGAACAACAACTGGAAAGACAGGTGCCTTTACTATAAAAAACTTATCTAAAGGAAATTATCTCGTTCATGCCTCATACGTAGGATACGGAGATTTATATAAAAAGGTGGTGGTTTCCGGAAGTAATACATCAGTAAACCTGGGAATTTTACCTTTTGAATTGAAAGGAGTGATGCTGAAGGAAGCTGTGGTGACAGCCAAGGCCAACGAAGTTGTTGTGAAAAAGGATACAATAGAATATAATGCTGCATCTTATAAAACAGAAGAAAATGCAGTAGTAGAAGATCTTTTGAAAAAACTTCCGGGAGT
>JAVBMM010000048.1:0-4070 GCA_031552425.1 Bacteroidales bacterium
CAATGGATATATCTATTCTAATGCACCTAATGTTAACCAGTACAAATATTATATAAAAGATCATTTAGGTAGTGTCAGAATGGTAAATGATTATGACTTTTATACCATGGAACAAGTCAATCATTATTACCCATTTGGTTCCTTGACAGGAGAAAGTTACGGACACTCAAACCCCTACAAATATAATGGCAAGGAGCAACAAAAAGACCATAGATTAAATTGGTACGACTATGGCGCCCGAATGTATTCCGCTACAGAAGGTATCTGGAAAGGACCGGATCCATTAGCTGAGAAATACTATTCAATTTCTCCGTATGTTTACTGTGCAAATAATCCTATACGATATGTAGATTATAGAGGGGATAGCATTTCTTTGGCAGGTATGCAAAGATTAGACCAAACTTTAGGCACTAATAATGTTGGACAAATAACATCTGACTTGCAGACTCAAACAGGATTAACAATTACAGTGAGTGCAGATGGAACAATGTCATATGCAAAAGATAAAAATGGAAATCCAATTATTGCAACAACCACAGATGCAAATGGAAATATAGTTCAAACTGGTAGTGCGACAGCAAGAACTTTGATGACAGGAGCAATTGATCATCAAGATTGGGTTACAGTAGCTCCTGGAAAATCAGGTGTACTTTCTGGAACTAATGATATAGGATTAAATTTTAAGCAAATAAATGGTTTTATGATTGGAACAGTAGGGATGGATAATCGAACTTTAGGTTGGGGAATGACTTTTATGCATGAACTGCACCATACCCAGGTTGGAGGGGGATTACGTGACACTCCAGGGAATCCAGGGCCAGTGGTCACTCAAATGAATATGATTCGATCAGAATTGGGAGGTAGTTATGGACAAAGATTGGATTACTATGCTACACCTATAGGAGGGAATGCATTCATTCCATTCAATAGACATGCAAAGGAATCTATTATATTGGGCTTATCTCCGAGTTTAGTTCGTCCAGGTCAACAATATGTAAAATTTTAACCATGAAGAACACTGTAATTATAATAATATATTGTTTTTTCTGCTCTAATACAATTATTGCTCAAATTAATTGTATTCAAGATTCTACGATGTATATAGCAGCATACAATTATATAGCTAGTGACTCTCTCAATCGAGGAAAAAGTATTGTTGTTTCTGATTCAATTGTGGATTTAGATAGATTTTGGTTTTCAAAAGATCTTACAGAGTTTACTGTTGAGAGAGAAAAATTAGACCACTACAGATTAAGTAAAAATTATGTTTGGTTTGATTCCTTTTATTCTCAGTGCATTTCATCTCTTTTTAGTGGGAAAAATTTGAACTCAAAAATGGTGTTGTTTTTTTCAATAATTGAAGATAACATGCTTCGAGCAGATCTTTTACCTCATAATAAAAAGTGGAAGAATAAGTTTAATTATAACACAATGTCGTTTCAAAATGTAGGGCAAATCTATCTATTTATTTTTAATAAAGATGGAAGTATAAAGAAGGTTTTTAGTCATGAAATAATTTATGATTAATTTTAGCAAGGTGCCGTTTTTCAGGAGGTTATACCCAGTTTGAGCAGGCAGGAGCATTGTTGAAAGGAACGATCATTTTTATAATAAGGATTTAGGGAATAACAGGGATGTTGTCCGCAAGCAGGCAAATGCTACAGAACTCGTACAACGCACCGAATATTTTCCATTCGGGACACCCTTTCCTGACGAATCATGGGCTGGAAGCGTCCATCCCTACAAATACAATGGCAAGGAACAACAAAAAGACCATAGACTGAATTGGTACGACTACGGCGCCCGGATGTATTCCGCCACAGAAGGTATTTGGAAAGGACCGGATCCATTAGCGGAAAAGGATTATTCGGTTAGCCCGTATGCTTATTGTTTGAATAATCCTGTTAGGTTTATAGACCCGGACGGAAAAAAAATTGTTGACATAAAAGGAACCCCAATTACTTACTCTGAAAAAACCGGATGGTCTTCTAATGTAACCCCAGATGTCATGAAAATAGGAAATGCAATGATGTTGACACCAACAGGTAAAGAACAATTAAGCCTCTTAATGCAAACTGAAGTACCGATCACTATGGTATATGATCCTGGCTTTAGGTCAGATGGAAATGAATTAGGAACAGCAACCCTTATTAGTGATCCACAAGGAAAAGTAGTAAAGGCTGAAATGACTATATATGGTGGTAGAATAGAAGAAAATGTGAATAATTATAATATAGTTAGTGAGGGAAAAGCTACATTTAGAGATAATAATTCGGTTGATGAAAGACGGAATGTATTACTCCAAAATTTGCCTACAGTGACAGAAAGGATTGGACAAACGGCGGTGCATGAAGGAGAGCACATTCTTAACCCTAACGCTCAAAGTAGACTGGTAGGAAAAGAAAATGCAGAAAAAGCTGCAATAGAAAAAGAAATTAAAGCCATAAAAGAAACACCAGTATTCAATAGGGAAATTCCAACGCCAACATTAATAATCAAGTTTTAACAATTTGTTTATGAGAAGAGCTTTATTTATATCAATGTTTATATTTTGTTTTTCTCTAGGTTATGGATCAGAGAAAGATTTATATCAAAGTCTATGTGAGTTTTTTATCACGGAAAAAATAATTACTCCTCAAGATACAATTGGAATGAATTATCAGCATCTTGTTTGTATTCAAGAGTTAATTCATCCTACAGAAGAATTGAATCTTTTTGTGAAGTTTGGAGTATTTAGATTTAATTATTCTGGAATAATGGATGCTCCAGACTATTTTTTGATTAAATATAAAGATGACTGGATCATCTTTATGAATAAAAATAATCCAATTTTAGTAATAAACGAATTATTAAATATAAGCAATAATGATAAAGATCTTTTAAGTGTAGACCAATGTCTTGTATATATAGATAAAATCACAAAATTGAGTCTCAAAAATAGGGATACATTATTAATACCTCAGAGCAAGTCTATATTTTATATAAAATAATGATTTATATGCTTTCTAAGGAGCGACTAGTTAATAAAAAACAAATAAGACAATTAAAGTCTATGAAGCTGAAAGAAAGCCCAATAGCCAACGAAATATTAAACGGGAAGAAGAATACAAAAAAATTGGAATCCCATACGAAACTCATAAAGTGGGAGGAAATTAATTATGCCTGAAATAAAATTTTATATCACAGATGAGGAAAGAATGGAGTTATTTGATTTTGTCACAGGAAATCAAGGAATTTTTACTCCTGACTTAATATATGATAAACCCCAAAGTACACAAATTAAAAATAAAGAAGAATTAATTAAATGTATTTATGAACAAGTTGTTGGATTTTATATTATATCATCATCTTTCCAAATAGAACCTATTGTTTTGAAAGAATTTGACATGGATGGACTCAAATATCATATTCAGCAACGCATAGGTGGACCATATATTGATATTTCATTTTACCGTGGCTTTGCTGATGATGCTCCTATCAAATACAAATCGACTATCATGTTTCATTATGCTCGCTATCTACATTATGATTGGGAAGCCAATTTTGGTGAATTTCCTGTAACGGAAGACTTGAAAGCCTACTACAAAATGATAGTGAAGTTTTTGAAATCTAAGTGTAGACAAATTACGGCGAAAAATGGCAAGAAATATTGGGTAAGTAAAACATTATCGGAAAAAGAAATTTTGTAGTAAGCCTTTGGTAAAGAATAATAGAAAGGTAATAAATTTCGCTTATAACGCCAACGGTTATGTCAATCAGGATTTAGATAAAGGAATCAAAAATATCACCTACAATTATTTGAATTTACCGGAAAAGATTACCTTTGGAGGAGGAAATGAAATTATTTATTTGTATGATGCTTTAGGCGTGAAGAGAAGGGTTGTTACAAAGGTCAACAGGGATGACCAATATAATCCTTTGAGTACTACCGGTGATATTGAGGAAGAATACTTTGAATTTGAGTATTATAATACGGACTATGCTAACAATTACATCTATCAACAAGAGGATATGGAACGTACCATTTTAATCCCCAATGGATATATCTATTCTAATGCACCTAATGTTAA
>JAVBMM010000026.1:0-6760 GCA_031552425.1 Bacteroidales bacterium
CATAAATATCATCAATTTGATATTTTAATAGAGAATCTTCTAGGGATTGTTTATACAACAAAGAATCAGGGGAAAATTCCTTCAAATAATAGGTTAATAAAAGCCCTTTCTCTTTAGTCTTTGTTAATTCTGAAAAATGAAGATCACATATTTTTTTATCAACCTCTGCATTCCGTGTCAAAAAAGCAACTAAGATAGCGAAAGTGTTGAAATGTTGATTTTGAGCAAATTCAATATTTATTAGTTCTTTAATTACACAATCAATAAGTTTTTCAGGAAGAAACAGGAATCTTTCCAAAAATATTGTTGGTGGAATGCCAAAGATAGGCTTTAGTAAACTTAGAAATATATTTTCATTTTTGGGACTATCTGAAAATGTACCTTCTATCAAAATTTCTAAAGCCAACCATGAACCTAAGCAAAGTATTTTATTTGAATTAGTTTCGTTTGGCGAAATATCATTTCCATTCATCTTATGACAAAGAGCTATAACAGAATCTACCAAATTACGTTTATTGTTTGTATGTAAGCCTCCAACCAAAAATAAAAGAACATTTCTCCAATATACATTCCTGGAAATTTTTTCTAATAAACTAACGATATCATCATCTGCTAGACTCAGAACATGTTTTGTTGCAAAAAATTCTTGCATACTACGAATTACAAATCCTATCTTCTGGTCTTGCACTTCGGATAAAAATACTAATCTTTCGGTAACATTCGAACATATATTATTTACCAATGATTGTGTCTGTGCTTCATCATAGCCTTCTGCAATTATAATAGATTTTACAAATGTACTGAACTCTTGAGCGGGAATATATGCCGATGGATTTTTAGAATTTTCGGATAAAATTTGGAGATTATAGGCTAGTTTAAAATGAATATCATTGATTATTCTTTCATGAGTATTTAATACTTTATGAATTCCCTTTTGCTTTTCTCGATTTAAAATTGTAGAATAATAATTATCAAACAACCTGAAACGATTATTTGAAGGTTCTCCAGTGCTTTTTACCAAAATTGTCATTATTGTTGCTTGCAAAGGAGTTCTCATTAACCTTCCAATAACATCATCTTTTAAGGCTTCCTTCAAAATAGACATTAAATTATCTCTTTCCTTTTCAGAACCTTCAATCTGGTTCAACAACCGCCCCAAATATTGAATACAGGTATTGTCTGTTAGTTCACATACCTTTAAGTGTTTGAACTTATCTTGACTAAACTCATTAGAAAACCCTTGAGGTCTTGTTGTTGCAATAACAAGAGCATCACATTTTGATTCACTTAAATCAATATCAATAAAGGAGTTAATTTCTTTGATTAAAATGGATCTATTTGAAGTAGAAGGAACCTCATCTAATCCATCAAATATAAATAAAAAGGATAACTTTGACAAAAGTTCCCTTAAATCGCTTGCAAAAAATGAGGTATCACTTCTTAAAGAAATTATATTTGATAAATAAGATAATACTGATATGCTATCCTGATCATTCCTTTTTGAAACCCATTCGGCATATTCCTTAAGCGTTATTTTAAAAGGAAACCTACAGCAAAGAGGTTTTGCTATTTCTTCTTGATAATAATTCTTGATAAAATTATCAACCTCAGTATATCTGCAATTTTCTTTACTTAAAAAATAGGCACTGTACAATTGTGTCAAAAACTGAGATAAAGTTGACTTCCCAGCACCAGCTTCACCAATTAAAACTATTTTGTGAGGATTATTTTTATGGCTTTTATTACCGATTGTAATCAAATTGTTAATAAACTTAGGCTCTCTTTCTGTTGCGATTCCACTGGAAGTTGCATGTATATCAATGAATACTTTTTCAATATTGATATTATTATTTGAATCTCCTGCTTGAATTAGTTTAGCATTTAGTTCATTCCTAAACTCTTTCATTAAAAACAAATAAAGAGCTCTTCTCTTAGAATCTCCTTCAGTTGATCTGTTTAATAGTCCATACAATCCCTGTAAAATATCTCCTGGTAATATAAAACTTGAATATGCAATAGCTACATCCCTATTATTATCTAAAATTCGGCATAAAGCATCATATGGAACAGCTACTATGTTATTAATCAAATCTTTATCTTTTTTCTTATACTCTTCAAATTTATCAATGCCTCCTGTTTTATCAACTGCAGACAAAGATGCATTTGTAAATAAGATATAGTTATCCGGAATCTTTAGATTTCTTTTTTTATCTCTAAACTTATTTATTTCTGCATCATAGTTCTTTTTTACCCAATCATAATCATCCATAGAATCAGCCCTGGACTTATATTTTGCCTGAACAACCCAATATCCATTCCAAGCATTACTCTTATCAAAAAAACCTGAACCCTCATACGTAAGTTCTCTCGCCCCATCCCTTCCTTGACCAAAAACAAGACTTGAGTTTCCTATAATATTTTGCATGAGAGCTTGAACTAAATGTTCAAAATCTTTTGAGTTGAAGTTGTAAAAATTGTAATCCATCTTTACAGGAATAATTTAAGTTATCAATTGTTTAAGTCGCAAATATAAGATTAAATAATTATAGTTGTTATTAAAGTTTATGAGGAAAATTTATGATAATCACACTTTGAACATTCGTATCTATTTGTAGTTTTACTATTTTCTTATATCAAATTTACGTTAATGGGTTTAATTCCTATTCAATATTAAATTAATTTCATTAACAAAGAAATAACAACTAGCATAAATTATTTTCTGCAATATTTCATAATTGATTTATCGGTAATTTCTAGAAAATTCGGTTATTAAAAATAAAAAGCTACCTTTGTAAAAGATAGTTTAAGCATCAAAAATGCTGTTCATTTTACAGCAAATCAATGAAAGGTGTCAATAGGTGAATTCGTAGGACTTGAGAGCAAGGCCACTCTAGAGATACTTCTTAACGACATAGTTCTGCATCCAGGTGGATCACCAGGAAACTAAAAAGGTCTCTGAAATTCATTGAATTTTAGAGACCTTTTGTTTTTAAATTAAAGTGCTCAAATATATCAACTTAAAAAAGTTCAATACTGTTCAAAAAATTCTACAATACCTCGGAACTAAACTTTATTCAGACTATCTTTGCATTTTCCTCATCAAGAAATTATGGTTATTACATTGGTTATTTTAGCAATTTCGGCAATCTTTTTTGTAAACGGAAAGATTCGTTCAGACCTGGTAGCTCTTTTAGCATTGATTTCTTTGATGGTTTTCGAGATATTAACCCCAACAGAGGCTTTGTCTGGTTTTTCCAATTCAATCGTTATCATGATGATCGGCCTTTTTGTAGTAGGAGGGGGTATTTTTCAAACGGGACTTGCTAAAATGATTAGTAGTAAGATCATGTCGTTAGCAGGAAATAGCGAGTCTAAATTGTTTTTTTTATTGATGTTAGTGACTTCTGGTATAGGAGCTTTCGTTAGCAATACAGGAACAGTTGCTTTGATGCTTCCCATTGTAGTCAGTCTGGCAATGAATTCCAATACTCATCCAGGCCGTTTCTTGATGCCCTTAGCTTTTGCAAGTAGTATGGGAGGAATGATGACTTTAATCGGAACCCCTCCCAACTTGATTATTAGTAACACATTAATTGATGCCGGATATAAGGGATTGTCTTTCTTTTCATTCCTGCCTGTAGGCATTATTTGTGTAAGTTTGGGAACATTACTTCTGTTCCCGTTAAGTAAATTATTCCTCTCCAGAGGAGATAAAGATAAAAAAGATACAACAAAAAAAGGGGGGAAGTCCCTGAAAGAATTGGCCAATGAATATCAATTAGCTCAAAACTTATTTCGGGTGAGGGTAAAAGCGGATTCGTTATTAATTGATAAAACATTACAAGAATTAAGTATTACTCAAAAATATAATATTAGCATACTTGAAGTAAGAAGAAAGCCAAACAGTCAGAATCCGTTTTTGAAAACGATTAATCAAAAAATTGCCGGTCCGGAAACCATTATCCGGGAAAAAGATGTTCTTTATATATTAGGATCTTTCGATTCTGTTCATAAATTTATCGAAGAAAACAAATTGAGCTGGATCGATGCCCGACAGGCAGAAGAATCCAGACCTACTTTTTCAGGAAAGTTGATGTTTGATGAAATAGGTATTGCAGAAGTGGTGCTTATGTCAAACTCCAAATTAGTGAATCAACCGGTAAAAAATTCAGGATTCAGGGAAAAATATAATGTGAATATATTAGGTATCCAACGCCATAAAGAATACATTCTCCAAAACCTGAAAGACGAAAAAATGCAGGCAGGTGATGTTTTACTTGTACAGGGAGAATGGAATAATATTGCACGCCTGAATGAAGAACAATCTGAATGGGTAGTTGTAGGACAACCTCTTACAGAAGCTTCTAAAGTAACATTAGATTATAAAGCTCCTTTAGCGGCCACTATTATGATTTTGATGGTTGTTTGTATGGCTTTTGATAGTATTCCTATTGCTCCGGTTACTGCAGTGATGATTGCTGCTGTTTTAATGGTACTTACAGGCTGTTTTCGCAATGTGGAAGAGGCCTATAAAACGATTAACTGGCAGAGTATTGTATTGATTGGAGCTATGCTGCCTATGTCTTTAGCCTTGGAAAAGACGGGAGCTGCAACTATGATTTCCAATGGGTTTGTAAAAGGATTGGGAGGCTTTGGTCCGACTGTTTTATTAGCCGGAATTTATTTTGGAACTTCATTGCTTACATTATTTATCAGCAATACTGCTACAGCAGTCTTATTCGCTCCGATTGCACTGCGTGCTGCTATTGAAATGAATATAAGTCCTTATCCGTTTTTGTTTGCAGTTGCTGTTGGAGCCAGCATGTGTTTTGCCAGTCCGTTTTCCACGCCGCCCAATGCATTGGTTATGTCCGCAGGAAGATATACATTTATGGATTATGTAAAAGTAGGTCTTCCCCTACAAATTATTATGGGGATTGTGATGGTATTGGTATTGCCTTTGATATTTCCTTTCTAAGCTTTACTGGGGAATTAAATCTATTTCTATTGTATTTTATTAGTGGGGACTGGTTAAAAGATTCCTATTATAAATGCTCAAAGTGTATAGATTGTAATAATGACAATAAAAAGAAATATTAATACAAAAACCCTACCAAAGCTACAATCTTTCTTTCTTCAGGAACGCTAATGAAACCACAATAGCCAGTACTCCTCCCAGAACTGTAAATATCATTCTTTCAAAGACTATCGTGTATGCATCGGATACATTCTCATTCAATAACAACAAAACAAATGTGGTTATAAAAACAGTTCCTAATGCATAGTTCCGTCTAAAGTAACAAACCCAAAGGTAAATACAGCAAACCATCACACCGGATTCAAACAAGGGATTAAAATGAAAATACAATATAACACTCCCCAACAAACATCCGGCTAAAGTGCCCAATGTACGCTCCACTACGCGTTTAATCGTAACCCGTCTTCCTACTTTTAACACAATGATAGCAGTCAATGGCATCCAATATACATGAGGATAATCCGTATAATGCATCACAAAGAAACCGAAAATCAACATGATACTCAATTCAATACTGTAAACAAACAGATATTGTTTCAAACCCAAAATCTTTTTGTCCGGATTATCCGGAGGAGGAGGTAAAAATTCCGCTGAAGGAGCAAATATCATTCGACCTGCACGGTATCTTTTCAGGTAAATAAATATACCTAACAACAATTCACAACAAAAGCCGATAACTGCTCCCGAAAGTGTATAAAAAACCATCGGATGACTATAATTCAGAAAAAAGAGTACTCCTGAAGGAATAATAATATCAGGCCAGTTCAAAGGAAAAAGTTGCCTGCACCAACCAAAACAAAAAGCCAATACCACAGACACTAAAAGTGAAAGGAAAAAATATCCGCTTCCGGCAATGGCTCCCAACAAAGCAGCAAACGACAGTACTAATGCCGTTTTCCATGCGATTCCGAAGCGAATGCGAAAAGGGCCTTGTCTATTAATTCCGGTTACACTTTGTGCCCCAATGATCAATGCACCCGCAAATATTCCCAAATGGAGATAATAACTCAGCCAAATACAAAAAGCTACTGTAATGGCAGAGAAAGATGCATTTTTATGAGGGGAAAGAAAGTATTCATTTTTTAAGAAATTATATCTGAACTGTTGTAAGGTCATTGTTTCATTCGTTATTTTGGGTGGCAAAGGTAAAAAATAAAAGAATGGAACTCCTCTGTAAATATAAAATATTCTCTTATTTTTGTAATCACAATAACGATCTAACGTTTCAAAAATATGATCAATAAAGAATTGCTCAATCCTCAAAGTATTGTTGTAGTAGGAGGTTCAAACAATACTTCCAAACCGGGAGGAAATTGTGTAAGAAACCTGATTAATGGAAAATTTACAGGAAACCTTTATGTAGTGAACCCGAAAGAAGATGAAGTACAAGGACTAAAGTCATACCGGCATGTTTCTGAAATTCCTGATACTGATTTAGCAATCATAGCTATTCCGGCATCTGCTTGTTTAGAAACCATCACTATTTTAGTAGAAAAAAAGAACGTAAAAGCTTTCATTATGTTTACAGCAGGATTCGGAGAAGAAACCGAAGCTGGAGGCATACTTGAAAGACAAATTGTTGATGTAATTAATCGTGCCGGAGCAAGCCTAATCGGACCTAATTGTATCGGTATGCTTAACCGGAATCACCATAGTTTATTCACTTTGCCCATACCCGAACTCGAGCTGTTTGGTATAGACATGATTTCCAGTTCTGGAGGA
>JAVBMM010000200.1:0-7181 GCA_031552425.1 Bacteroidales bacterium
AGCTTTCTCCGGAGTCCCGGGTGTAATGGTTTCCATCGAGGATACCATTAAAGGTTTCAATATGATTATGGATGGAGAAACTGACGATTTACCGGAACAAGCATTTCTTAATGTCGGAACTATTGAAGATGTGAAAGAAAAAGCAGCATTACTAAAGTCTCAACATAGTTCATGAAGTTAGAAGTCATATCACCAGAGAATATACTTTTTTCAGGAGAAGTTGTATTAGTTACTCTTCCGGGTATTTCCGGAAGTTTTACTGTTTTATCAGGACATGCTCCCATCATATCCTCACTGAAGAAAGGGAAACTGATTTGGCAGGAAGCAAACTGTGAAAAAACAGAATGGATGATTAAAGGTGGTTTTATTGAAATGAAGAACAATATAGTTTCCGTTTGTATTGATGGAATAGTAACAGATATATGGCAAAAAACAGGGGAATATTGGGTGCAATAATAGCATTGGCAGGACTTATCGGATATATTATATTTCATTGGGGTTGTCCCACGTATTATCCCGCTTGGTATTGGTTGATTCCGGTTTTTTGGTTTTGTAACGCCTGTTTATTTGCTTGGTTGATGTCTCCCAAAAAGAAAGGAGATTTCCTGATGCAAAAAAGTTTTATATTAAAGATACCCAAAATATTAGGCTCATTGCTCATTTTGATTTTTTATTTCATTTTTGTTAAAGAAAATACTTTGAGCTTTTTAATTACAATGGTTATATTTTATTTAATATATACAGTGTCTGAGACATACTTTCTTTTGCAATTGAACAAAAAAGAAAATACGGCTAAATGAATTTAAAAAACAACATATTTCTCTTATTTACAATTATATGTATTACTTCTATGTTGCATATTTCTTCTGCATCTGCATCGGAAGATAATGAAGAAGTAAATGCAAAAGAAATCATTTTCAGCCATGTAACTGACTCCTATGATTGGCATTTATTCTCAGTAGGAGAGACCCATGTTTCTATTCCACTACCTGTAATTGTGAAAAGCAAAGAACGCGGATGGTTTATCTTTTTATCTTCAAAATTGTCACATGGAGATACTTACAATGAGTTTTTCTTTTCACCGGAAAATGGTAAATATCCCGGGAAAGTTGTAGAAAAAAACGCTTCAGGAGAAGAGATCCGTCCATTAGATTTGTCATTTACAAAAAATGCATGTTCCATTGTTCTATCTTGTACCTTACTCATACTTATTTTTTTGATTATGGCTAAAGGATATCGTGCTGAACCTTTGAAAAGCCGGAGAGGATTTATTGGAGCTTTGGAAATGTTGATACTGTTTGTATATAATGATTTAATAAAACCTTCCGTAGGAAAAGATTATAAGAAATTTGCTCCTTATTTACTCACTGCATTTTTCTTTATATTTTTCAATAATTTATTAGGTCTGATTCCTATATTTCCAGGAGGAGCGAATGTTACAGGAAATATTGCCATTACACTGGTACTTGCTTTATTTACATTTATCATTACCAATTGTTTTGGAACTAAAGAATATTGGAAAGAGATTTTTTGGCCGGATGTCCCTACTTGGCTGAAAGTTCCCGTTCCACTCATGCCGTTGGTAGAGATTATTGGAATGCTCACTAAACCTTTTGCCCTTATGATGCGTCTATTCGCAAATATGTTGGCAGGACACATGATTGTATTGGTATTAATGAGTTTGATTTTTATTTTTACAGCTATGATGGGTATTATAGCAGGTGGTGTAGTTTCTGTAATATCTATTTTGTTTTCTATTTTTATGATTTTAATAGATGTACTGGTTTGCTTCATTCAAGCTTATGTCTTTACAATGCTTTCCGCTATTTTTATTGGAATGGCAAGAGTAGAACCTCATCATAAAAAAGAATTTTGTGAATGCGATTAAATGTATAACTTTAATATAAAAAACTATGTTATTAACAGTATTATTACAAGCAGCAGCGGGAGCAGGAATAGCTAAATTCGGTGCATGTTTCGGAGCAGGACTGGCCGTATTGGGCGCAGGATTAGGAATTGGCCGTATCGGTGGACAAGCTATGGAAGCAATGGCTAGACAACCGGAAGCAATCGGAGAAATTAGAAGTAACATGATTGTTGCTGCAGCTTTAATTGAAGGAGTTGCTTTCTTTGCCATTATTGTTTGTGCGTTGGCATTCTTCTTATAAGAATTTTAGTAATGGAACTGTTTACTCCACAAATCGGACTCCTTTTTTGGATGCTCATTGCATTTTTGATAGTATTTTTTATACTATCTAAATATGCATGGCCTGCCATTATCAAAGGGGTAGATGAAAGAGGAAAATTTATTGACGATTCTATCAAATCAGCAAAGCAAGCCAATGAACAATTAGAAAACATCAGGATGGAAGGAGAAAAAATCATGGCAGAAGCCCGTGAAAAGCAATTATCCTTAATTCAAGAAGCTACTAGTATGCGTAATGATTTGATTAAAGAAGCTAAGCAACAAGCTGAAGGAGAAGCTGCAAAAATAAAACAAACTGCTCTTCTTGAAATTCAACGGGAAAAAGAAGTAGCAATGAGAGAAATCCGGGAACAAGTGGCCCAACTTTCCGTAGATATTGCAGAAAAAATCCTCCGGAAAAACTTGGAAAACAAACAAGCTCAGACAGAATTGATCAATAAATTGCTTGAAGAAGTAAAAAATTAAAATCAAAAATAAAGGATGATTTTTCACAATTAACCTTTAATTTTCAATTTTTAATAAAAAGACGTGGATTCAGGGAGAATATCTAAACGTTATGCTAAAGCTGCATACGAATTTGCTCTAAAAAAAGGAGAAGAGGAAAAACTCTACAAGGAAATGATAATTTTGGTAGAAAATTTCCATAAATTCCATGCTTTGAAAAAAGCGATGGAAGATCCTACTATATCGAGTGAAGATAAAAAGAAATTGTTATCTACCGCAGCCGGTATTTCTACGAGCGAGAGTTTCAGTTGCCTGTTGAATATAATAGAAAAAAACAGACGAGAAACATATGCATTGACAATAGCCCTGATGTACATGGAATATTATAGGAAACAACAGGGAATTGTTATATGTTTTCTTTCTACTGTTGAACCAGCTTCTGAAAAAATAAGGAAAGGATTGGAAGTCCTCATTCGTACAGATGTTTATAAAAAAGTAGATTTTATTAATCGCATTCGTCCTGAAATTATTGGAGGATTTATTGTTAAACTCAATGATTATCAGTTGGATGCAAGTGTAAAATCACAATTAAATAAATTGAAAAAACAATTAGTAAACTGAAAGTTTGTCAAAAATAAAATATCTGACTTTTAGTTTTATTTTATACTTATAGTTATTATGCCGGAAATAAAAGCAAGTGAAGTCTCTGAAATTCTGAAAATGCAACTGGAGGGTATTGATACCCGCTTAAAATTTGAAGAAATTGGTACTGTATTGCAAGTAAGCGACGGAGTTGTACGCATATTCGGACTATCTAATGCCGAATCAGGAGAGTTATTGGAATTTGACAATGGAGTCATGGCAATCACAATGAATCTTGAAGAAGACAATGTGGGTGCTGTATTGTTGGGTAGTACGGATTTAATAGAAGAGGGAGATACTGTTAAAAGAACCGGAAAGATTGCATCTATTTCCGCTGGAGAAGGTTTATTGGGCCGGGTAATAAATACGCTCGGACAACCAATAGATGGTTTAGGTCCTATAAAAGGGGAGCTATTAGATATGCCATTGGAACGAAAAGCCCCAGGAGTTATTTTTCGGCAACCTGTAAGTGAACCTTTGCAAACAGGAATTAAATCTATTGATGCAATGATTCCTATCGGACGTGGTCAACGAGAATTGATTATCGGGGACAGACAAACAGGAAAAACAGCAATCGCTATAGATACTATCATCAATCAACGAGATAATTTTTTAGCAGGAAATCCGGTATATTGTATTTATGTAGCTATTGGACAAAAAGGCTCTACAGTCGCAAATATTGTTCATACTTTGCGTGAAAAGGGTGCAATGGATTACACTATAATAGTCTCGGCCACAGCATCGGATCCGGCTGCTATGCAGTTTTACGCTCCTTTTGCAGGTGCTGCCATAGGAGAATTTTTCAGAGATACAGGCCGTCATGCACTAATTGTGTATGATGATCTCTCCAAACAAGCAGTCTCCTACAGGGAAGTTTCATTGATTCTTCGTCGTCCTTCAGGAAGAGAAGCATACCCCGGAGATATTTTTTATTTGCATTCCCGTTTATTGGAACGTTCGGCTAAAATTATTTCCAATCAAGATGTAGCTAAGCAAATGAACGATTTACCGGATAATCTCAAAGATAAAGTTAAAGGAGGAGGATCACTTACCGCCCTTCCAATTATAGAAACTCAGGCAGGAGATGTTTCGGCATATATTCCTACAAATGTGATATCCATTACCGATGGGCAAATTTTTCTTGAAACAGGTTTATTTAACGCAGGTATACGTCCTGCAATTAATGTTGGTATTTCTGTTTCCCGTGTGGGAGGAAATGCCCAAATCAAAGCAATGAAAAAAATTGCCGGAACATTAAAAACCGATCAAGCGCAATACCGGGAATTAGAAGCATTCACTAAATTTGGTGGGGATATGGATCAGGTAACAAAAATGACATTAGATAAAGGCCGAAAAAATTCTGAGTTATTGATTCAACCACAATATCAACCGATACCTGTAGAAAAAGAAATTGCTATTATCTATTGTGGAACGCAAGGATTATTGAAAGATATTCCTTTAGAAAAGGTCAGAGAATTTGAAAAAGCATTTTTGGATGTTCTTGAACTTAAATATAAAACCCAAGTATTGGATGTCCTCAAAACAGGCGCTTTGACAGAAGAAGTAGCTGATTTATTAAAAAGCACAGCGTTAGAAATAGCACCGGACTTTACATAAAAAACTAAGGTTTAATATTAATTGTACTTAGAATTATATTCATGGCCTCTTTAAAAGAAGTAAAAGGTAGGATAGCATCTGTAAAATCGACGCAAAAAATAACATCAGCCATGAAAATGGTTGCATCAGCAAAGTTACGTAAGGCTCAGTCTCAAATTGAGAACTTTTTACCATACGAAAATTGCTTAATGGAGATATTGAATTCCTTCCTTTCTGCAGAAGCAGATTTTTCCTCTTCTTTATCAGAAGAAAGACCTGTTAATGG
This sequence comes from Bacteroidales bacterium, assembly GCA_031552425.1. GTDB lineage: Bacteria > Bacteroidota > Bacteroidia > Bacteroidales > Azobacteroidaceae > JAISFI01. The sequence goes on from JAVBMM010000200.1 coordinate 5,175, forward strand.
AGTTGCCATTGTTGCTGTTTCATCTAATTCAAGTCTTTGTGGGGCTTTTAATTCAAATGTTTATAATCTCTTGAAGGCTACTTTGAAAAAATATGAGCATTTAGATTCTCAACATATATACATATGTACTGTTGGAAAAAAAATCGAAGATGCTCTTGTCAAAGAAAAAATGCGTGTGTATGGAAATCTTTCAGAGTTGGTAGAACATCCAAATTTTGAAGATTCCAAAACAATAGCAGATAGGTTGATTCAAGCTTTTCTAGATAAAAGAATTGATCGGGTTGAATTAATATATAATCATTTCAAAAGTACGTCAGTACAGGTTCTTACAAATGAACAATTTTTGCCTGTCATATTGAAAAAAGAGGAAAACACAATGTCAACACCAGCAATTGACTATCTTATAGAACCAGATAAGAAAACAATTATGGAATCCCTCATACCTAAATCTTTACGAACTAAAATCTATTCTATTATTTTAGATTCTGCGGCGGCAGAACAAGCGGCACGAACTGTTGCCATGCAAATTGCTACAGATAATGCTTCTGATATTTTAGATGAATTAACCATCCTATATAATAAACAGCGTCAACAGACCATTACTTCTGAACTATTGGATATTATCGGTGGAGCCGAAGCCCAGAAGTAATAAGACTTTTTAGATATAAACCAAACGATTTTCACATTAATCTAAGAATATACACAACGAAAGCTTAAATAAACTTAGGTCTTTATCTCAGACTTCTCAAAATTTTATAAAATTTAAACAAGTCCTTAAACTTTCTTTCCTTTTATTTGTCATAATAATATAAGGTGATTTTTATATTGTATAATCTATTAAAATCATAATCCATGAAAAAAATTACTCTACTATTTTTATTTTCACTGTTTATTTTTGGAACACATTCCCAAGAAAAACAAGAACGTTCCAGACAGAGGATGACCGTTGAAGAAAGAGCTGCTAAAACAACTCAATGGATGACAACAGAGCTTTCTCTCTCTCAGGAACAAATTCCTCCGGTTGATTCCATTAATTTATTGTACACAAAAGCTCAGTATGTACTAATTCAGTCTGCAGAAGGTGATAGAGAGAAAATTAGAGAAGCCCTCAGTGCTTTAGAAACCCAAAAAACAGCAGCTTTAAAAACTGTATTAAGTCCTGATCAAATGGAAATATACAAAAAGAAAGCAGAAGAACTTAAGAATCGTTTCAAAAATAGGGAACAACGTTCTCGTGAATAATATCTTACTAATGCATAAATATTGCCGGAGAGGTAATTGATTTGTTTTTAAGTTTTTGTTTCCTGGAGAGCCACTCATCTTAAAAAGTGAGTGGCTTTCTTTTTTTAGGCATAATATTTGCTTTATTTTACAATAAAAATAATACTTTTGTATACTTCAACAAACATTTACAAATATGAATCGATTGAAAATTCAAGTATTTCTCCTGTTATTTTCTTTTTCCATTCTGTCAACATGGGCTAAAAAAGTAGAAATATCTCAAGCCGTGACAGTCGCTCAAACACAAGTCTCAAATCAATATTCATTGAGAAGTTCCGGAAAGCCTGAACTAAAATTAGTACATACGGCAAAACCTGATTCAAATAATTCACTAAGAAGTGAAGATCAAACGGTTTATTATTATGTTTTTAATGTTGGAGAAGATCAAGGATATGTCATTATTTCCGGTGATGATAGTTATTCTCCGATAATAGCATATTCCACATCAGGTTCATATGATACAAATAATACATCTCCGGCATTTTCTGTTTGGATGGATGATGTATCCAAGACTATGGACAAAGCTATCTCTGAAAATAAAGAAACTTCTGAAAAAGTAAAAAGCGAATGGGAGGCCTTTTTAAATGGCAATATAAATACATTAAGATCTACTACAGCTATTGCTCCTTTAATACAAACACAATGGGACCAAAGTAGTCCGTATAATGATTTGTGCCCTCTTTATGGAGGTCAAAAGACTGTGACAGGATGTGTTGCTACTGTTAT
>JAVBMM010000068.1:0-6358 GCA_031552425.1 Bacteroidales bacterium
TTCCAGGCCTTTTTTTGTATCATTTTATACGAAAAACCCTTCCTTTCTTAATAAATATAGTAGGGCTGTAGAAGCATTATAGCCTTACTATAAGGGTCATATAGTCCTACTACACGACATTTATAGTCCTACTATAAAAAATTGTGACTAAATACTATAAAAACGCATATTTGTTTTCTTCAATATTTTTTCGGCTAATTTTTCGTCTGGAAATTTCTTAAAAAATCGTAAAAGTTAAGAATTATCCTTCTTTTTCTAAGTTAAGAATCTAAATTATTTTAACCATTTGTCGAACCACCGGAAAAATTCTCTTTGGAAAAGTACTCCGTTTTGAGGGGAAGAAATCCAATGATTTTCGTCTGGAAAAATGAGCATTCTTGAAGGAATTCTGCGTAGTTTGGCGGCATTAAAAGCCATCATTCCTTGTGATGCCAATATCCGGTAATCTTTTTCTCCGTGGGTTATCATGATGGGAGTATCCCAATTTTGAACATATTTATGTGGAGATGTGGCGTATGTTTTTTGTGCTACAGGGTTATTTTTATCCCAAAACGGGCCGCCTAAATCCCAATTGGCAAACCACATTTCTTCGGTTTCCAGGTATTGGGATTCTAAATTGAATATTCCGGCATGAGATAGAAATGCTTTGAAACGTTTGTTATGATTTCCTGCCAGCCAATATACAGAGAATCCTCCGTAACTTGCACCGGTACAACCTAATTTGGTTTCATCTACAAATGATTCTTGAGATATGGTATCTATGGCAGAGAGGTAATCTTTCATATTTTGTCCGCCGTAATCTCCACTGATTTGTTCGTTCCATTCTTTTCCGAAACCAGGTAATCCCCGGCGATTGGGTGCAATTACAATATATCCGTTAGCTGCTATTAATTGTAAATTCCAACGGATAGACCAAAATTGACTGACTGTATTTTGAGGCCCGCCTTGACAATAGAGAATAGCCGGATATTTTTTAGCCGGATCAAAATTTGGAGGATAAACAATCCAAGTTAGCATTTCTTTGTTATCGGTAGTTTTGATCCAACGGGGTTCAACTTTACCCATGGTTATTTGTTCCAAGATTTCGGTGTTTTCCTGTGAAATATTTTCCTCTATGCCATCTTTTAAAGAAATGGAAAATATTTCGTTGGGAGCAGACATGGAATGGCGGAGTGCAATTAAATGATCTCCGGAGAAGGCTACGGAAGCGTAGTCATGTTGTCCATCGGTTAACTTAAGAGGAAAAACAGAAACCAATCCTTCATTTTTGGGGAGAACATTTTCCAAGAAATATAATTGTGTAGTTCCCTTCACACAAGAAACGAAGAATAGTCCGGATGAATTATCATTCCAACAAAGATCATCTACATTATAATCAAAATTAGAAGTCAGGTAATAACAACCTTTTTCACTTTCATATCCTTGTTGGATTTTTCCGGGATATTGTGTTCTATATTCTATGTCCATGATAAAAAGGCGGTTTTTATCTGATTCATAGCCATCTTTTTCCATGCTTTGCCAAGCTAACCACTTTCCATCCGGAGAAAATCTCGGATTTATATCGTACCCTTGCATTCCTTCGGTAAGATTGATGGTTTCTTTGGTTCCTATGTTGTAAAGGTATATGTCTGAGTTTGTGGATAAGCTATAATCGATTCCTGTTTTTTTTCGGTAGGTATAAGCGATGGTTTTGCCGTTTGGAGACCAATCTAATTGTTCTATCCCTCCAAAAGGTTTCATCGGACATTCATAAGGCTCGTTTCCCAGAAGGTCAACAATGTTGGTTAATTCTTTTCCTTCATTATCGGCAATAAAAGGATGTGGAACAGATTCTACCCATTCATCCCAATGTTTATACATCAAATCTTCTATTATTCTTCCCTCGGATTGGTCAAGATCCTGGTATCTTTCAGAAGATTTTTCAATGATTTTTACTTCGCTGATGAATAGAACTTTTTTCCCATCGGGAGAATATTTGAAAGCTTGAATGCCCTTATCAATATTGGAAATTTTCTGGCGACCGGATCCATCCGGATTCATTTCCCAGATTTGATTGCTATAAAGGAATGCTATTTTTTCTCCGGATTTGACCCACTGGGCTTCTTGTTCGCTTTCAGGTGTTTGTGTAATTTGTTTTTTATCGCTTCCGTCAATCTTTACGGTAAATAATTCTCTATTCCTTTTATTTTGTTTGATGTCTGTATAAGTTACTCCGTATAAAATTTTCTTTTTATCCGGAGAGATTTGTACGCCGCTTACCTGTCCTAATGTTTGTAAAATTTCCGGGGACATCAACCCGTTAGTTATTTTTATTTGGATTTTTCCTATTGGTGGAATAATATCCTTTTTTTCGTTATCGCAAGCAGATAATGATAATACTGCCATAATAAATAAAAATAATTTGAGTTTCATTTATTCATAATTGTAACCATATCCGTAGCCATACCCGTATCCATATCTTAAATCTTTGTTTTGAACGGCATTTAAAATCAAACACAAGTTTTTGAATCTATTTTGTTGATACATTTTTTCCAATTCCGGAAGTATCCGTCTATCTGTTTTTCCTGCCCGTATAACATAGATTGTTATGTCTGCGATTCTATTTACAATAACAGCATCAGCTACCATTCCGGAAGGAACATTATCTATGAAAATATAATCGTATTTTTTCTTTAATTCCTTAATCATCACTTCTAAACGGTTGCTATGTAGTAATTCAGAGGGATTTGGAGGAACAGGGCCTGCATGAATAATATCCAGCATTCCATTAATTTCTTTTTCACATATGATTTCATCCACAGAATTGATCATACCGGAAAGGAAGTTGGTAACTCCAGCTTTTCCGTTGTGATTGGTTCTATTGCTAAGGGTTCTTTTTCTGATGTCCAAATCAATTAGAATTACTTTTTTGTCTGTTAAACTGAAACTCATTGCTAAATTTGTGGAAATAAAAGTTTTTCCTGCCGCAGGATTGAAAGATGTAAACATTACGACTTGATGACTTTTATCTTCTTTTGTTTGCATGAAATATAAATTTGTACGAATAATACGAAATGCCTCGGAGATAGGATCTTGTTTATCTTCTTGAACAACAATTTCTTCTTTATCCTTTTTGTTTTTTAATGGAATATCTCCTAATAATGGAATTGTTATTATTCGCTCCAAATCTTTACGATTACGGACATTGACATTGAGAATATTTAATAGAAAAAGAATCAAAGCGGGAATTGCCAGGCCTATGAATAACGCCATTATCAGAATTTTTTGTTTTTGAGGAGCTACCGGAGAATTAGGGCCTGATGCAGGGTCGATCACACGGGCATTGCTTTCAGTCATGGCTTGACTCAAAACACTTTCTTCTCGTTTATTTAATAAATATAAATATAATTCCTCTTTGATCTTTTGTTGGCGTTCTGCAGATAGTATTTCCTTTTGTTGTGTAGGCATAGAAGATATCCGGCGGCTTGTCTGATCTTCTTGTTCCCGGTTATTCTTTATTTTCATATCAATGGACATGATCATGTTGTCCACAGTTTGGATAATACTTTGTTTCATGGCTTGTAATGAATTGTTCATATCCATGATTACCGGATTTTTTTCTCCTCCGTTTTCTATTAATATTGTTCGTTCTAAAAATAAATTATTATATGCGGAAATTTGAGATTCTATATTGGAATCTGTAATCCCTGCATTAGAGGGAATCGGTTTGGAATTATTTTTAGGATCGGTTAAATATTGACGCATATATTTGATTAAACCTAATTGATTTTCTAACCCTAAACCTTCTTTATTGTATTCCCGGCTATCTTGTACATAAATACCTATTTCGGATGAAATATCTACTATTTTTTTCTCACTTTTGTATGATGCAATGCTACTTTCAAATGAGCTTAGATCTTTTTCAATAACAATTAGACGGTCATTAATGAATTGAGAAGTATTGATAGCGAGTTGATTTTTATTATTGATGGTTTCTTCATTGTAAACTGCAATCAATGTATTGATTACATCTTTGGCTTTGATAAGAGACTTATCTAATAATGTTAAATAGATTATGTTTGCAGCTTGGTTAGCAACTCCTATTTTTACAGAATTTCTATAGTATTGCGCTACAGATTCTAGGTTTTCTTTCCTGATGTGGATTGTCGATCCAATGTAATCGTCAGTATAATACAAAGTAGGTATTAAAATAAATTTTCTACTAGGGGTGATGATTGTATCATTAATATCTACGATTAAGGTTTTGTTGGGATTCCCTGAAAAATTGGAAAGCTTGAATTTTTTTTTGGAAAGAATGGTGACATCAAAAGAAAAGGCATCAGATTCTTCAGAATTTAGAAAACGTAAAGCTAATGGAGTTTGTGTGTATAATTCGTTTAATCGTATTCCTTTTTTGATAGAGTAAGTTATATCCAAATTTAGTCTACGTGCGACTTCTTTCATTAATTGAGCAGATCGCATAATAAAAATTTCATTATCCAGATTACTTTTAGATTGAAACATGTTGATATCTCCGAAAGCAACTGTTTCACTTAATCCGACCCCCCTGGAATTATCCTTTATCAATATCGAAGCAGTACAAGTATAAATCCGTGGAGTTTTTTTTATATAAAACGAACCAATACTTAAACAGATGACGGCAGATATTAAAAACCAATACCAATTCCCCTTGAAAATAAAATAAATATCAACTAATTTAAAATGGCTTTCTTCGTCTTGAAAATCGGATGAATTCAGTTTATCGTTGTGTTCCATAAATGTTAAGCATTATTTAAAAAATATTAAGGCAAAAGAGGAGATTGATAGTATGAATGATGAGAATGACATTATCATTCCCATATTTGCCCGTGCATTGGTTAATTGTTTTGTTTTGTTTGGTTCCACATATCCAAGATCGTTTAGTTGCAGATAAAAATAAGGGGAATTAAATATTTCTGTTGTACGAATATCATTAAATAAAACAGTTCGAGTATTTCCGGTTTCACGAATAATAGCTACACGGTCTTTTCTTCCATGTATTGTTATGTCACCAGACATACTTAAAGCTTCAAATATTGTAATACGATCTCCTGTTACTTGGATTTCTCCCGGTTTCCCAACTTCTCCCAGCATGAAAATTCTGAAATTTAACAGTTGTACGTTGACTGTAGGATCTTTAATTAAATTAGCATTGATCAATCGTTGTTTGATATCTTCCTGGAGTTTTATCCTTGTCAAACCAACTACCGGTATTTTTCCTAATACAGGAAAATCAATATTCCCATTTTCGTCGACAGTATATCCGCTTTGAGTAGTACCTTGTTGTTGCGAATTTGTTAAATTAAAAGGTTGTGTTAATTCCGGATTTCGGCTGTAAACAGAGATGGATAGTAAATCTTTTACTTGGATCACTGTTTCTATTTTTTGATCAATTTGTTGTTTTTTTATCAAATCTACATCTTGTAAATAAAGAATATCTTTGGAAGATCCACAGGATGTAATTATAAGAGAGAAAAATAATAAAAGATAGATATTCTTTTTCATAATTTTAATTAGTTTAGTGCTTAAGTAGTTCAAAATTAACATTTTACATTGATATTGCCGGATGTTTTATTAAAATAATTATTTCTTACTTCATAAATCCGTTCAATGATATCTACAATTTTCAGGCCTTCCAACAGGTTGGTAGAAATAGTCCCTTTGTTCTGGAGTGTCTCTACTACATTTTGTATGACATAATGATGGTTTTGGGCAGATCCTTTGTAAGTTCCATAATCATTAGGGGGATTTGATGGTGCTAATTCGGGCATTGTATAGTCTTTAACATGACAATAAGTAATTTCATTCATATATTGCCCGGAAACTTTTACGCTTCCTTGTGAACCTATTACAGTGATACTGCTTTCCATATTAGCGTCCCAAACGGCTGTGGAATAGTTGAGGCAACCCATTCCTTCATTTACAAAGTTGAAAGTGACACAACCACTGTCTTCAAAATCAGTGAGATCTTGATGACAGAAGTCTGCAAAGTTACCTTGAATATTAGTAATATCTCCGAAGAGCCAATACATAATATCAATAAAGTGGGAGAATTGTGTGAATAAAGTTCCTCCATCTAATTCAGCAGCACCATGCCAATTGCCTTTTTGGTAATACCGTTCATCTCGGTTCCAGAAACAATCAAGCTTGACCATGAAGATATCTCCTAATATTTTGTTTGTTACTATTTCTTTTAACCAAACAGATGGTGGTGAGTAGCGGTTTTGCATTACACAAAATACATGTCTTGAGACTTCCAGCGATTTGAATAGTATTTTTTCAACATCAACTTTAGTCAAAGCAATTGGTTTTTCTACAACAGCATGTTTTTTCTTTTCCA
>JAVBMM010000038.1:0-7218 GCA_031552425.1 Bacteroidales bacterium
TTAATAAAATTCATTATGATTTACAGGTTTTTATTATTATCAGACGAAGTAGATAATTTCAAACGAGAAATTACAATAGATTCGGAAGCTTCTTTTTTAGATTTAAATAATGCTATTTTAGATGCCGTAGGATACACCAAAGATCAGATGACATCATTTTTTCTTTGTGAAGATGATTGGACCAAGACTACCGAAATTACATTGATGGAAATGGATTCTGGATCTGAAGTCGACAACTATGTCATGGGAGATACTATTCTCAGCGAGTTGTTGGAAGATGAGAAACAAAAATTACTTTTCGTCTTTGATTATTTCACTGAACGTGCGTTTTTCATGGAATTAGGTGAAATCATTACCGGAAAAGATCAAAGTGAGGCGATTTGTACAACATCTATAGGTAATGCTCCTGAACAAACCATCTCTTTCGAAGATACTGACTTCCTCAACACATCTTCCATTTCTATAGATGAAAACTTCTTCGGAGATGAAGATTATGATCCGGATGAAATTGACAAAGAGGGATTTGAAGGTTTAGATGCTTTGGAGGGTATAGGTTCTTCTCCTTATGATGATTAATGATGTGAACTCGCATAGCATTTTATCTTCAAGAAAAAACTTATTAGTTATATTAGGACCTACTGGTATTGGAAAAACAGAGTTAAGTATACAGGTCGCCAATCATTTTCAATCACCCATTATATCATGTGATTCTAGACAGTTGTACAAGGGTCTAAGTATTGGAACAGCAGCTCCCACTCCTGAACAATTATCAAAAGTAAAACATTTCTTCATTGGTACCCTTGAATTAACCGAATATTACAGTGCCAGTCGTTATGAAGAAGACGTTATGGCTTTACTTTCAAAGTTATTTCTTGATCATGATACCATTGTAATGACAGGGGGCTCAATGATGTATATAGATGCAATATGCAAAGGAATTGATGAAATTCCGACTATCGATGAAAAACTCCGGCAAGATATTTTTAAGCTCTATACAAAAGAAGGATTAGATCCTATTCGGAATCAACTCAAAATATTGGACCCTGTTTTTTATGGACAAGTAGATCTAAAAAACCATAAACGAGTCATCCATGCTTTGGAAATTTGCCTGATGACAGGAAAAACATATTCTTCTTTCCGTACCAACACAATTAAAAAACGTCCCTTCAATATTATCAAAGTTGAATTAACTCGTAACAGAGAAGACCTTTATTCCCGTATCAATAAGCGGGTAGATTTAATGATGGAAGAAGGCCTATTGGAAGAAGCAAGAAAAATGTATCCGCTACGACATTTAAATTCCCTTAACACTGTTGGATACAAGGAACTTTTCAAATATTTAGATGGAGAATGGACTCTAGATTTTGCTATTGAAAAAATTAAGCAAAATACCAGAATTTACTCACGAAAACAAATTACCTGGTTTAAAAAAGACCCGGAAATCTATAAGTTCAATATGGAAAATACAGATTTTATTTTCTGGTTGGAAAACGCTACAGGCCTTCGGTCACTAAATATCTCTCCGCTTCCATAGCAGCCTGACATCCTGATCCGGCAGCTGTTATTGCTTGCCTATACGAAGGATCTGCCACATCTCCTGCGGCAAATACTCCCGGAATTTTAGTTTTAGGCGTCCCCGGAATCACTTTGATATATCCGGTTTCATCTGTTTCTAAATAAGATTTAAATATTTCAGAGTTAGGCTTATGACCTATCGCCAAGAAAAGTCCATCAATAGAGATATCATATTTTTCTTCATCCGAGGTTCCGGATTTTTTGACCAGATGGGCGCCTTCTACCCCATTTTCACCAAACAAACCAACTATATTATGTTCAAGGAGAAGTTCAATTTTAGGATTTTCCATCACCCTTTGCTGCATGATCTTGGAAGCCCTTAAAAAAGGTTTTCTCACTATCATATAAACTTTAGAGGCTAATCCTGCCAAATATGTAGCTTCTTCACAGGCAGTATCTCCTCCTCCAACTACAGCAACAATTCTCTTTTTATAAAAAAATCCGTCACAAGTAGCACAGGCAGAAACTCCTTGTCCTGCATATTTTCTTTCATCCGGTAATCCAAGATATTTAGCTGAAGCTCCGGTACTGATGATTAAAGTATCCGTTAAGATTTCTGCTCCACTATCTACAACAACTTTATATGGTTTAGAAGACAAATCAACAGATGTTATAAAACCAGTTCTTATATCTGCCCCAAAACGAGTAGCTTGACTTTTCAAATCTTCCATTAATTGTATACCCGTTATTCCTTCCGGATACCCGGGAAAATTCTCAATCTCCATTGTTGTAGTAAGCTGCCCTCCGGGTTGTAATCCCTCATATAATATCGGAGAGAGATTAGCCCTGGAAGTATAAATTGCAGCTGTGTATCCTGCAGGACCAGATCCTATAATTAAACACTTTGTTCTTTCCATGTATTTTCTTTGTTTTATTTTTTATCTCAAATCTATTATCTCCACATCAGGAAATTTCTTTTTATCAAATGAAAATATGTTATCCGGATAATTTTTCCCCGTTTCATATTTATTGATATAAATAATATTATTTATTTCATTTTTATTAATGATAGAAATTATTGTAGGTAAAAGATTCCCTTTACTTACCTGAACTATCATTTCTTTCATTTCTGTTTTCTTCTGTGGAGTCAACTTGATTTCATGCACCAGTTTTCCTTTAATGTCTGTTTTTTCTCCAACGTATTTATAATTAAAACCTTTTTTATAGACATTGAAAAGAAAGGAAGGATTCAACATTTGCAACTCTTCTTGACTTGGTTCTGTGACATTTACTTCTCGATTTCCCTTTAAGTAAACCCATTGCGTTTTCCCATCGAACCAAGAGTCTGTTTCAGGTGTAGAAAGGTAAAATTTATTTCCTTTCATTTGAATATTTCCATCAAAACTTTCTGTTACTTTTTCTTTAACATGTTTCACATTCAAAGTAAATGAAGCTGAAATTCCTCCGGATTTATTAAATTTTTCAGAGGATTGATCTAATATTTCTTTTGCTTTGGCATCTTTTTGAGCAAATAAAACAGATGCATACAAAACGGTTATCGCTAATAAAAATAATTTTCGACACATATTTTAATCTATTAAAGTCTTGTAATTATCACAAATTACTAATAATCTGCTCCAATTGATATTCGTCTTGTACAAGTACCTGACGGGCTTTACTCCCTTCAAAAGGTCCCACAATTCCGGCAGCTTCCAATTGATCCATAATTCTTCCGGCCCGATTATATCCGATAGAGAACTTTCTTTGTATTAAAGAAGTAGAACCTTGTTGGTGGATAACAATCAGACGGGCAGCTTCTTCAAACATACCATCTCTATCTGATAAATCTACAACACCGACTTTCTCTCCAGATTCTTCTCCAATATATTCCGGAAGTAAAAATGCACTCGTATAACCTTGTTGTCTTTCTATAAATTTTGAAATCTGATCTACTTCAGGAGTATCTACAAATGCACATTGCACACGGCTCATATCGCTACCTTGAGAAAATAATAAATCTCCACGACCTATCAGTTGATTTGCACCCGGAGCATCTAATATTGTACGAGAGTCTACCATTGATGTCACACGGAAAGCAATACGTGCAGGGAAATTGGCTTTAATCGTACCTGTAATAATATTCGTTGTAGGACGCTGGGTAGCAATCACCATATGTATTCCGACTGCTCTTGCTTTTTGTGCAATACGGGCGATGGGTAATTCTATTTCTTTGCCAGCCGTCATGATCAAATCACCAAACTCGTCGATAACAACAACAATATATGGCATGAACTTATGCCCTTTCAACGGATTCAATTTCCTGTTGATAAACTTTTCATTATATTCTTTGATATTACGCGTACCTGCTTTCATCAATAGATCATAACGATCATCCATCTCTTTCGTTAAAGAATTTAATGTATGGATAACCTTAGTAAAATCTGTAATAATAGCCTTATCCGAATCAGGAAGTTTTGCCAGAAAATGTTTCTCTATAACTGAATAAATATTGAATTCGACCATCTTCGGATCAACCAATACAAATTTCAATTCTGCAGGATGTTTTTTATACAACAGAGAGGTAATGATGGCATTCAATCCTACAGATTTTCCTTGTCCGGTAGCTCCGGCAACAAGAACGTGAGGCATTTTACACAAATCCACCATAAAAATTTCATTAGTAATAGTCTTTCCGATAGCAATCGGCAAATCAAATGTAGTTTCTTGAAATTTCTTCGATGCAATGATAGATTGCATCGAAACGATTTGAGGATCGCGATTAGGGACTTCAATTCCAATGGTTCCTTTTCCCGGCATAGGAGCAATAATTCTAATTCCCAAAGCAGAAAGGCTCATTGCAATATCATCCTCCAAATTCCGAATTTTAGAAATTCTCACACCATCTTCCGGAATAATTTCATATAACGTAATTGTAGGACCTACGGTTGCTTTGATAGATTTTATTTTTATGCCGTAATGTTCAAGAGTTGTGGTAATTTTATTTTTATTAGCATTTTGCTCCTCCATATCTACCAGTTTTTCTCCGGTATCATATTTTTTTAACAAGTCTAAACCCGGAAAACGGTAATTAGATAAATCCAAACGAGGATCATAAATTCCCAACTTATCTAAATCGTCATATATTTCTTCTTCATTTCTTTCAACAGTAAAAGGAGTTTCTTCTTGCGGAACTTCCGGAATTTGATAATCTTCATCTTCTGGTTTAACAACCTCAAAATCATCAGAAATATCTAAATCTTCCACTCTGACAAATTCTCCATCTTTTTGGATTTCTACCAAAATATCCGGTTTTTGATCTTCATACTCAGGTTCCTGTTCTTCTTGAAAATCAATGTCATCATTTTCTGGATCATATGCTGTTTTGGCTTTTTTATTTTTGAAAGAATATTTGATGTTAAACATTTTTCTAAGGAAGGGAATGGTATGGGCGCTAACAAAAATCATAATAATGAAAAAAATTGTCATCAAGAAAATGAAAGTTCCCGGAATACCAATATTATTGATTAAAGTGTCTGAAATAATAAAACCATGTTTTCCGCCTATATATAAAACAGTATCCCTGAAAAAATAACCCAAAAAAAATGCTGCGGCAACTGAGACCCAAATAGTTGACAAAGCACAAAAAATAAATCTTTTGAACAATCTTATTTTCTTTACTCTCATCAATTTAAGGGCTACAGAAGCAAAGAAAAACAACATAAAAAAAGTAGAAATACCGAACCATTCATTCATCAATAAATTACTGATACAAGCCCCTCTGGTTCCTGTCCAATTTTCTATTCCCGGCACATTTCCGGGATGAAAAACGGATAATCCTTCTACTTTACTTTGATCTGCAGCACCGGAAAAGAAAAAAGAAATCATGGCTAATCCACAATACACTGTTAACATCAAAATAAATAATCCGGTTATAAATTGGGTTATTTCGCTTTTGAAAAATTCAATAACTCCCGAAGATTTTTCATCTTTGTTGTCAACAGCTTTTTGTCGTTGTTTTAAATCATCTTTTAGTATACGTTTAGCCATATTTTAGACATCTTAAACAAAGTGCAAAGATAACTTTTTTTACATTGACGAGAATGAATTGGCATGAATTATTAAAATCATTCTTATTTACACTTTTAAAGGATTTGTTTTTTAATAGTTTTTCCTTTGATATTCAGAAAATAAAGTATACCTTTGTCCCGTTTTTTATCGAAAAATATAATGTCTAACCAATTAATTAAAAAATTTTATTAACAAACATGAGTGAAGAACTAAAACAAAACGAAGTTGCTAAAAAAACAACCGCTAAATCTAAAACGGAAGCAACTGCAAAAGCTCCTAAAGCTGCTGCAAAACCTAAAAAAGAAAAAGTAACAGAAGTTAAGTCTGCTCCTGCTACAGAAAAAAAAGCAAAAAAAGAAAAAATCGCAGAAACAGTTCCTACTGTTGAGATTCAAGAAGAAACTAAAAAAGTAGAAGTTGCTGTAGAGCCAGAAAAAGCAGCTCCTGCAAAAGTAAAAAAAGAAACTCCTAAAGCAAATGTTGCTCCGGCAGAATTTGATTGGGATTCTTATGAAAAAGGAGAATCATACACCTCTACAAGTAAAGATGAACTTATTAACATGTACGATCAAACATTGAATAAAATCAATGATCGTGAAGTAGTTATCGGACGTGTTAGTTCTATCAATAAACGTGAAGTTGTGGTAAATATCGGTTACAAATCCGATGGTGTTGTTTCCATGACTGAATTCCGTTATAATCCTGATTTAAAAGTAGGTGACGAAGTAGAAGTATACATCGAAAGCCAAGAAGATAAAAAAGGACAATTAATCCTTTCTCATAAAAAAGCTCGTGCTACCCGTTCTTGGGATCGCGTAAACGAAGCTCTGGAAAAAGATGAAATTATCAAAGGTTTCGTAAAATGCAGAACTAAAGGAGGTATGATTGTTGATGTATTCGGAATCGAAGCATTCTTACCTGGTTCTCAAATTGATGTTAAACCTATCCGCGATTATGACGTGTTTGTCGGAAAAACTATGGAATTCAAGGTGGTTAAGATCAACCAAGAATTCAAAAATGTGGTTATTTCACATAAAGCGCTTATTGAAGCTGAACTTGAGCAACAAAAGAAAGACATTATTTCCAAATTGGAAAAAGGACAAATACTCGAGGGTATTGTCAAAAATATTACTTCCTATGGAGTATTTATCGACTTGGGTGGCGTAGATGGTTTAATCCACATTACAGATCTTTCTTGGGGACGTGTTACACATCCTGAAGAAGTGGTTAAATTGGATGAAAAAATCAATGTTGTTATCCTTGATTTTGATGATGAAAAGAAACGTATCGCTCTTGGTTTGAAACAATTAACTCCGCACCCATGGGATGCATTAAGTGAAGGTTTACAAGTTGGTGATAAAGTTAAAGGTAAAGTAGTAGTTATGGCTGACTACGGTGCTTTCATTGAAATTGCTCCTGGCGTTGAAGGAGTGATCCACGTTTCTGAAATGAGTTGGACTCAACACTTGAGAAGCGCTCAGGACTTCATGAAAGTAGGTGACGAAGTAGAAGCTGTTGTTTTAACTTTGGACAGAGAAGAAAGAAAAATGTCTCTTGGTATCAAACAATTGAAAGCTGATCCATGGGAAAATATCGAAACTACATACGCTATCGGAAGCAAACATACTGCAAAAG
>JAVBMM010000055.1:0-12743 GCA_031552425.1 Bacteroidales bacterium
CGGCTCCAATTCCTACATATAATTTTTCTACAAAAATTTCAAATTTTGTTTTAGCAGTATCAGGTGGAGAAGAAAAGTCAGAAACCATTAATGTATTTTCATTTTGCGCATGCAGTACTATCGAAACACAACAAATCAAAAGAAAAATAATTGTTTTTAGTTTCATGATTTGATATTTGTTTTGGGACATATTTTGGGGTAACTTAAGAGGTACAAAAATATTATTTAATTTCAATTTATTTATCCATTTTCAAAAAAGTGAGGTCGTTTTTTGCAAAAGCTCAGTATCTTTTGGTAAAAAGCTCAACATCTTTTTCTCAAAAGAACTTGAACTTTTAAATTTTACTGTAGCATCTTTTTTTAAAAGAACCTTAGCTTTTTGACCGGGGCAGACTTAAGTATCTCTTGTAGTAGTAGAATTATTTTGCGAACTTCTGTAATTGGGATTTCTTGATTGACCTTCTCATCTGTAATAATTGGTCACGGTTATAAGCGCGGTATTCGGCGGTATTTATATAACAGGGGTCAATATGGACTTTGCCATTTTGGCGATGGCTTTTAATATCCAAAAACTGCACAATAAGGCATCCGAAAGGTGAAAAAAGAGCAAACCAAACCGAAAATCAACCAATATCTGCACTGTTTTTATATTTTTTCTCCCTATAATGAATATAAAAATCAATCAAGCTGATTTTGCAACAAAAATGGCCGCTTAATTAGGATTAGAGACAAAAAACAAAAGAGGATGTGTCGGACTTTTGACACACCCTCGTTCTTTGTGACTCCGAAGGGATTCTAACCCCCGACCTTCAGAACCGGAATCTGACGTTCTATACAGCTGAACTACGGAGCCGTTAAACAACTTTTGCAAATAATAGGTCACTTGGCAAAAGCGTGGCAAAGGTATAAAAAAAACGGAAAGTAAAAGCCATGTTCAAATCTTTTTAGTTAACTTGCGCCCTCAAATTCTTAAATTTTAAAATTAATATAATATGAAAAATTTATTTTGTGTAGAAGGAAAAGTCATCTTGATAACCGGTGCAGCAGGAATTTTAGGAAATTCTATGGTGCATCATTTTGCTGAACAAGGAGCTAAGGTGGTTATCCTCGACAGAAATGAAGAAGCCGGAAAAGCTTTGGAAAAAGATGTTAAGGCAAAAGGTCATGACGTTTGGTTTTTGTATACTGATGTGATGAGCAAAGAGGTGTTACAAAAAAACTATGATGATGTTATGGCAAAATATGGCCGTATAGACGTTTTAATCAATGGTGCCGGTGGAAATATGCCTGGAGCAACTATTGCTCCTGACAAAACAATTTTTGATTTGGATACAGATGCATTCAAGAAAGTAGTGGACTTGAATTTATTTGGAACCATTTTGCCTACTATGGTTTTCTCAAAAGCAATGGCTAATCAAAAAGAAGGAGTTATCATTAACATATCGTCAGAATCTGCTATTCGTCCGCTTACAAGAGTTTGTGGATATGGAACAGCTAAGGCTGCAGTTACCAACTTCACAAAATATATGGCGGGAGAATTAGCAACTAAATTTGGTCCTGGCTTAAGAGTTAATGCTATTGCTCCCGGATTTTTTATTACTGAGCAAAACCGTGCATTGCTTCTTAATCCTGACGGATCATATACAGATCGTTCCAAATCTATTTTAGCTCATACTCCTTTCGGACGTTTCGGAGAAGCAGAAGAAATACTAGGAACCTTACAATGGTTGGCAAGTGATGCTTCAAAGTTTGTAACAGGAACATTGACCGTAATCGACGGAGGATTTGATGCGTTTTCAATTTAAATCTGACGTTTTTATATTATAAAATACTTATTAATATTATTTTGCTGCAAAATGATTTGAAAAACGGATCATTTTGCAGCTTTTCTTTTGCTTTATACTTGTTTTCTATTTTGAAAAAAAATACCTTTGCAAAAATAAAATTCGATACCTATGAGTTATCTTCTTAAACCTAAAGGATATAAAGCAATCTTAAACTTGTCTGAAACAGAGATGGGGATTAAACAGATTAAAGATTTTTTTCAACAAAATCTTTCTTCTGAACTGCGCCTTAGGCGTGTAACTGCACCCCTTTTTGTACTGAAAGGAAAAGGAATTAACGATGATTTGAGTGGTTCAGAGAGGGCTGTTACTTTCCCTATCAAAGATTTGAATGATGCTAAAGCAGAGATCGTGCATTCGCTGGCAAAATGGAAACGTCTTACATTGAAAGATTATGATGTAGAATCCGGATACGGTATTTATACTGACATGAATGCTATTCGTTCTGATGAAGAATTAGGAAATCTCCATTCTTTGTATGTGGATCAATGGGATTGGGAATTAGTGATGGGTCCGGGGCAACGGAATACAGAATTTTTAGAGGAGATAGTGTCACGCATATATGCTGCTATGGTTCGTACTGAATTTATGGTCTATGAAATGTATCCGGAAATTAAGCCATCGTTACCTAAAAAAATACATTTTATACATGCTGAAGATTTAATGCGGAAATATCCGGAAATGACTCCGAAAGAAAGGGAAGATGCTATTTCCAAGGAGTATGGCGCTGTGTTTATCATTGGTATAGGAGGAGATTTGAGTAACGGAGAAAAACATGATAATAGAGCACCTGATTATGATGATTGGTCAACTCCCGGAGTTGATGGAAAACCAGGATTGAATGGTGATTTGCTTGTTTGGTTTGATGTTTTGGGACGTGCTGTGGAACTTTCTTCGATGGGTATACGTGTCGACAAAGAAACAATGTTGAAGCAATTAAAATTGACAAATACTGAAGACCGCAAAGAACTTTATTTTCATAAACGACTTCTAAATGACGAACTTCCTCAAAGTATCGGAGGAGGTATAGGACAATCCCGTTTGTGTATGTTTTACTTAAAAAAAGCACATATAGGAGAAATCCAAGCCAGTATTTGGCCGGAAGACATGAGAGTGGAGGCATTGCAAGCTGGAATGCCTTTAATATAATTAATGATGGAAGTAAAAATCGAAAGTAGTTGGAAAGAACGATTGCAAGCTGAGTTTGATAAACCTTATTTCGAAGGACTTACACAATTTGTTAGGAAAGAGTATGCTACACATACCGTTTATCCTCCCGGAAATTTGATTTTTAATGCCTTTGACCAATGTCCGTTTGATCTTGTAAAAGTTGTGATTATCGGACAAGATCCTTATCATGAACCAAGACAAGCTCATGGTTTGTGTTTTTCTGTAAATGATGGAATCCCTTTTCCTCCTTCCCTTCAGAATATATTTAAAGAAATAACCGAAGATTTGGGAATTCCGGCACCTGTAAGTGGAAATCTGCTTCGTTGGGCAAAACAAGGAGTATTACTTCTAAATGCAACACTTACAGTTCGTGCACATGCTGCCGGATCACATCAAAATAAAGGCTGGGAAACCTTTACAGATGCAGTTATCCATCGCTTGGCAGAGGAAAAAGAACATCTGGTTTTTATATTATGGGGCTCTTATGCACAAAAGAAAGGAGATTTTATAGACACCTCGAAACATCTAGTCTTGAAATCACCTCATCCATCTCCTTTATCTGCACATCGGGGATTTTTTGGAAATAAACATTTCAGTAAAGCCAACGAGTATTTAATAAAAACACAACAAACTCCTATTTCTTGGTGAATTCTTTCATTGTGTAAAACTCAGTGTAAGTTTCTTTCTCTGATAATTCTTATCTTTGTTCCCTGAAACCAGAAAAAAATATCGAATGGTAAATTCATTAAGGGAATTACTTAAAGACCGTATTTTAATATTAGATGGGGCTATGGGCTCCATGATACAAACATTTAAACTTACCGAAGAAGATTTTCGTGGCGAACGTTTCCGTAATGTAGAAAAAATGCAAAAAGGGAACAATGATTTACTTTCCATTACACGTCCGGATATTATTAAACATATTCATAATCAGTATCTTGAAGCGGGAGCAGATATCATTGAAACGAATACTTTTAGCTCCAATGCAGTTTCCATGGAAGACTATGGGCTTCAGGATTATGTGCAGGAATTGAATATGTCTGCAGTTAAAATAGCCAGATCTGCAGTAGATGAGTTTTTATTCAGGAATCCGGAAAAACCTCGATTTGTTGCAGGTTCTGTCGGACCAACGAGTAAATCTTTATCAATGAGTCCGGATGTTTCAAATCCGGCATATCGTTCTATCACTTTCGACCAATTGAGTTCAGCATACAAAGAACAAATAAAAGCTTTAGTGGAAGGTGGAATAGATATATTGTTGATAGAAACAATTTTTGACACTTTAAATGCTAAAGCAGCTATATATGCAGCTGAAGATGTATTTGAAGAAATAGGACGTAAAATTCCGTTAATGTTATCTGCAACTGTTGCAGATAAAAGCGGGAGGTTACTGTCAGGACAAAAGTTAGATGCATTTTTAGCGTCTGTACAACATGCGGAAATTCTTTCTGTTGGATTAAATTGTTCTTTCGGAGCATCAGACATGAAGCCTTTCTTGAAAGTATTGGGAGAGAAAGCTCCATATTATATCAGTGCCTATCCTAATGCGGGTTTGCCCAATAGATTTGGTTTGTATGATGAAACTCCTGATATAATGGCAGGTCGGATTAAAGAATATATAGATGAAAAATTAGTCAATATCTTGGGTGGATGTTGTGGTACTACCCCCGATCATATAGCAGCATATAGTAATTTGTTGAAAAATGCAAAACCTCATCTTCCCTCAAAACAACCGAATGCTCTTTGGCTTTCAGGGTTGGAATTGTTAGAAGTAAAACCGGAAAATAATTTTTTAAATATTGGGGAAAGATGTAATGTTGCCGGATCCCGTAAATTTCTCCGTTTAATAAAAGAAAGAAATTACGAAGAAGCATTGTCTATTGCTCGTAAGCAAGTGGAAGATGGTGCGCAAGTAATAGATATAAACATGGATGATGGCATGTTGGATGCTCGTGAAGAAATGACTAATTTTCTTCATTTAATAGCTTCTGAGCCGGAAATTGCACGTGTTCCTGTTATGATAGATAGTTCCAAATGGGAAGTGATTGAAGCGGGATTGCAATGTGTACAAGGTAAGTGTATTGTTAATTCTATTAGCCTGAAAGAAGGAGAAGAGAAATTTTTATGGTATGCACACAAAATACGTCGTTATGGAGCTGCTGTGGTTGTAATGGCATTTGATGAAAAGGGACAGGCAGATACTTATGAACGTAAAATAGAAATCTGTTCCAGGGCATATAAATTGTTAGTGGAAAAGGCATTTTTCAATCCGCATGATATTATTTTTGATCCGAATATTTTAGCAATTGCAACCGGTATAGAAGAACATCGTAATTATGGAAATGATTTTATCCGGGCTACGGCATGGATCAAAGAAAATCTTCCTCATGCAAAAGTCAGCGGCGGAATAAGTAATCTTTCTTTTTCGTTCCGGGGAAATAATTATCTCCGGGAAGTGATGCATTCCGTGTTTCTTTATCATGCCATCAAGAATGGAATGGATATGGGAATTGTAAATCCTTCTGAAGAAATAAACTATGAAGAGATTCCCTCTGATGTAAGAAAATTAGTTGAAGATGTAATTCTCAACCGCACTCCGGATGCTACTGAAAAATTGATCGAAAAAGCGGAAGAGTTAAAAACTTCTGGGTCGGTAGAATCTTCGCAAATACTTGCAAATTCACAAGAATGGAGAAATAGCTCATTGTATGAGCGATTGGAATATGCCCTTGTAAAAGGCATTGGTGATTTTTTGGAAGAAGATCTATCAGAGGCCCTTCATTATTATCCGAGAGCGGTTGACATTATAGATCAACCCTTGATGTCTGGAATGAATAAAGTAGGAGAGTTGTTTGGAGAAGGAAAAATGTTTCTTCCTCAAGTAGTAAAAACGGCTCGTACTATGAAAAAAGCAGTTTCTATTTTGCAACCGGTTATAGAATCTGAAAAGAAGTCAGGAGGATTGGGTACTGCCGGTAAAATATTAATGGCTACCGTTAAAGGAGATGTACACGATATCGGTAAGAATATAGTAGGTGTCGTGATGGCATGCAATAATTATGAAATCATCGATCTTGGGGTGATGGTTCCGGCGGAAGATATTGTGAATAAAGCATTGGAAACAAGGCCGGATATTATTGGATTGAGCGGCTTGATAACTCCTTCTTTGGAAGAAATGTGCCATGTAGCTGAAGCTTTGGAAAAAGCCGGATTAAAGATTCCTTTGTTTATCGGTGGTGCCGCTACATCTAAATTACATACTGCGGTGAAAATAGTACCGTTGTATTCTGCTCCGGTAATATATATCAAAGATGCTTCTCAAAGTGCATTGATAGCGACCAGAATTCTAAACCCTTTGACAGGAAAAGATTCCATATCTATTATTGGCTCTGAGTATAATAAGCTGAGAGATGAATTCGATAATAAAAAAGTAGAATTAGTTTCTTTGGAAGAAGCTAGGTCAAATAAAGAACCTATTGATTGGGGTAATTATTTTCCTTCCGTTCCCAAGCAAATGGGAATACACCTTGTAGAGAATATTCCTTTGAAAATAATTATTCCGTTTATCAATTGGAATTACTTCTTTTCTGCATGGAGACTTATTGGGAGGTTTGACGGCTTGGCATTGATAGATAATTGTGATTCATGCCGTTCCCAATGGCTTTCCTCTTTCCCTGAAAAAGAAAGGGAAAAAGCATTAGAAGCCATGAGATTATTTGATGATGCTAATCAGGTGTTACGATATTTCCTAGATCATCAATTAGATTTAGTTAAAGTAATATATGGCTTCTATGAAGCAAACAGCAGGGATGAATCTATTCTTTTGGGGGATGTTGAAATACCCATGCTACGTCAACAGGAAAAGAAAAATACTGGTTATTACAAATCTCTTGCAGATTATGTCATGCCTGAATCTACCGGAAGAAAAGATTATTTAGGAGCCTTTGTAGTTACTGCCGGACATGGAACAGAAGAATTATTGAAAAAATACGAATCCGAAGGCAATGAATATAACGCTTTAATACTGAAGAGTCTGTGCGATCGGTTAGCTGAGGCTGCTTCGGAATATCTGCATTATAAAGTCCGTAAAGAATATTGGGGATACGCTTCTGATGAAAAATTTTCTATCGGAGAAATATTTAAGGCAAATTACAGGGGAATACGTCCGGCTGTCGGTTATCCTTCACTTCCGGATCAGTCAATTATTTTTGATTTGGATAAACTATTGAATATGGGTAGGATAGGAGTACAATTGACAGATCATGGAGCAATGATTCCGACATCTTCTATTTGTGGATTCTATTTTGCATCTCCTCAATCATCTTATTTTCTTGTAGAAGGTATTACAGAAGAACAATTAAAACATTATGCTTTTTTACGAGGGATGTCAGAAAAAGAAGTCCGCATGTTTCTAACAGGAAATATGATTGAAACAAAAACAAATTCATAAGTTAAATTGTTAGGAAATTGTTAATTAATAATCAGGTATGAAAAAACTAAATATCATTCTGTTTTTATTGTTTTCTCTCATTTTATCGACAGAGTTGCTTTATGCACAAGAACAAGATTCTACAAAGCATTTATCATGGTTGAAAAAATGGCAATTGAATAATAAGAAAAAGGAGGAAGAAGGAAAAATGATGATAACCCCTGTAATAGGTCCGGGGTATACTCCTGAACTTGGTTTTAGTATTGCAGGAGGCACATTGTTGTCTTTCAAAACGAATCCGAAAGATACTCGTTTACAGCGATCTTCTATTCCGATGACAGTTGGATTTAGTACCAGTGGTGCTATTTTTATGTCTTCTAAAGTAACGACATATTGGTTAGGAGATAAGTTGAGGATCAATGCAGATGTGGGATTAAAAAGTATGAAAGACAATTATTTCGGCATAGGATACGATGCCGGAAGATATGTTGAAAAATCAGATACAACTACTGCTTACGACAGGCTTTGGTTTCAATTCAATCCTCAGGCTTTTTGGGAATTTAAGCCGGGATATTTTTTTGGAGGTTTACTTGATTTGAATTATACTCATGGAAAAAATCCGTCTCAAGGGGTGTCTGAAGATCCTAATTATATGATATACAACGATCGTCCTTTCAATGCAGGTTTAGGAGTTCATGCCATGATTGATACAAGAGATATTCCTGTTAATGCATGGAAGGGTTGGTATCTATTAGCACAAGCTACGATTTATGGACATTATCTCGGAGGGGAAAATAATTATCAGGTATTTAATTTGGATGCAAGACATTATATACAATTGTTTAAACCTGGACAAACTTTGGCAATGCAAGTCCGAGGACGGTTTGCCACAGATCAAGTACCTTATGGAGAAATGTCTCAATTGGGAACACCATTTGATTTAAGAGGTTATTTATGGGGACAATACCGTGATAAGTCAATGTTATTCGGAATCGCAGAATATCGTCATTCTTTTTATAAAAAAGACGGAAAAAGAAGTATTCATGGATTGGTCGGATGGTTAGCAGGTGGCTCTGTAGCTCCGGATTTAGATTTCGAAGACTGGTTGCCTAATTTTGGCATAGGTTATCGGCTGGAAGTACAACCAAGGATGGCTGTTCGTCTGGACTTTGGTTTAGGAAAAGATACTCAAGGCTTTTATTTTAATTTTAATGAAGCTTTCTGAAAATTTTACTGAAATTACATATTGTAAATGGAGTATTTTTTGTATGTTTGTTTGATAGGAATAGATAATTTTAGACAATTATATAATTAAGTACTATGAAAGATTTTCTAAAAATGGTTTTTGCCTCGGCATTGGGAGTGTGCGTGGCGTCGGTTTTATTGTCTATATTGAGTTTTTTTATTTTCGCTGTTATTATTGCCGGTATGGGAGTATCTTCCAAGTATAAGCCGGATAAAAATTCAATTTTGAAAATAGAATTGAAAGGTACTATCAACGATAGAGTGATCAGTGATCCTTTTTCTGAATTCATAAGAGATATGGGAACACAACAATCTTTATCGGATATATTGGATGCGATAAAGAAAGCGAAAGAAAATGATAATATCAAAGGAATCTATATTAAAAATAACTTATCTTTTTCTGCAGGAACAGCTTCTCTAGACGCTATTAGGACAGCTTTGAAAAATTTCAAGGATGGTGGAAAGTTCATAGTTGCATACGCAGATAATTATACTCAGTCATGCTATTATGTTTCATGCTTGGCAGATAAAGTCTTTTTGAATCCTCAGGGAAGTGTTGATTTGAGAGGATTGGCTGCTTCTCCTATGTTTTACAAGGGCTTGATGGATAAGTTAGGTATTCAAATGGAAATTTTTAAAGTTGGAACATTTAAATCAGCAGTAGAACCTTTCATGCTTAATAAAATGAGTGATGCTAACAGAGAACAGGTTACTTCATATATGGGAAGTATTTGGAATAATGTTTCTACGGCTATTGCAGAAGATCGTAAATATACTCTTGATGGTTTGAATGCTCTTGTCAATAAGGGTGTTTCTTTCTCTTCTTCATCAGATTTACTTGCCTGGGGATTAGTTGATTCTTTGGTTTATGTTCCTGAAATTGAAGAATATTTTGAAAAGAAATTGGATGTAGAAGATGTAAATGTAGCATTGGTGTCCGATATGAAAAGTGTTGCATTTAAAGATAAAAAAGATGTTAAAGATAAAATTGCTATATTATTTGCAGAAGGAGAAATTACTGAAGCAAGTACAGGATTTTTCTCCTCTAATGCCGTAATTACTGATAAAGAATATGTTAAGGAGTTACGAAAATTAAAAGACGATGAAAATGTAAAAGCAGTAGTTTTTCGTGTTAATTCTCCGGGAGGAAGTGGTTATATGTCTGAGCAAATCTGGCGGGAAGTTGTAGAATTGAAAAAAGAAAAACCTGTAATTGTTTCTATGGGAGATGTGGCTGCCTCTGGTGGATATTATATATCTTGTGCTGCAGATGTAATCGTAGCTCAACCTACTACTATAACCGGATCTATCGGTGTCTTCGGAATGTTTCCTAATTTTGAAGGATTGTATGGAAAAGTGGGACTTTCTTCTGATGTAGTGAAAACAAATGTTTATGCAGATATGGGAGACCCCTCGCGTCAAATGAGAACAGATGAAAAACAATTAGTCCAAAATTATATAGAGCAATTTTATGATTTATTCTTAACAAGATGTTCTGAAGGAAGAGGAAAAACAAAAGCCCAAATAGATTCTATTGCTCAAGGAAGGGTCTGGACAGGAGAACAAGCATTGTCTATAGGACTTGTTGACGAATTAGGAGACTTGGATCGTGCTATTGAAATTGCAGCAGAAAAAGCGGAATTGAAAAAATATTCCGTGAAAAAATATCCTCAAGAAAAAGATTTTCTCACAAGACTCTTGGAAGAATCTATGGGAGATGTTAAGATGAAAATGACTAAAGGTTTATTGGATGATGTGGAATTCCGTCATTTGATGTTGGTTCGTAATATTAAAAAACAAGATAAAATACAGGCTCGCTTGCCATTTGAATGATGAATGAGGAAATACATATCAATAAATTATTATTGCCGTTTTCTTTTCTTTATGGTATAATTATATGGTTTCGTAATAAATTTTTCGATTGGGGAATCCTGAAAAGTGAAGAGTTTCCTATTCCGGTTATTTCCGTCGGAAATATTACTGTTGGTGGAACCGGTAAAACTCCTCATATAGAATACTTGATTAATATTTTGAAAGATGAATTTCGTATTGCTGTGCTTAGCCGTGGATATAAACGAAAAACTTCCGGTTTCATTTTGGCTGAGAAAGGTATGACAGGAAAACATCTGGGGGATGAGCCTTATCAGATTTGGAAAAAATACCCAGATATTCTGGTGGCAGTTGATAAAAAACGCCGGAGAGGAATTCATAATCTTTTAAGTTTGCCTGAAAATGAACAGCCGGAAATTATTTTACTGGATGATGCTTTTCAACATAGATATGTAACTCCTTCCTTATCTATTTTGTTAATGGATAGTCATCGTCCTATTTATGAGGATTGTTTGCTGCCTGCAGGGCGTTTGAGAGAATCTGTTTCCAATAAATCGAGAGCGAATATGGTCATTGTAACTAAATGTCCTCTTGAATTTACTCCTATCGATTATAGAATTGTTACAAAACATTTAAATTTATATCCACACCAGACACTCTTTTTTTCATCTTGGATGTACGGATCTTTGAAACCCGTTTTTAATGAGATTAATCTGGAAGAATTGACGTGGAAAGAATTAAAGAAACAAAACACACAAGTGTTCTTATTGGCAGGAATAGCTAATCCTACACAATTTGAAGAAGAAATTTCAAAAAATATTACGGTTGTAGAAAGAATGTTTTATCCTGATCATCATCCCTTTTCGGCAAATGATATATCAAAAATAGAAAAAAAATATACAAATATTCCTGGAGAAAATAAGATCATTATAACTACGGAAAAAGATGCTGCGCGTTTATCTACTCATAATGATTTGTGTGAATTTGTAAAAAAGAAATTATATTATCAACCCATAGAAGTGGTTATTAATTTAAATCAGGCAGATATATTTAAACAAAAAATAGTAGAACATGTTAGAACAATTAAAAGAAACCGTTTCTTGGATTAAAGAGCGTGTAAACAACATACCAGATGTAGCAATTATCCTGGGAACAGGTTTGGGAGATTTGATTAATTCTATAACTATTGAACAAGAATTTTCTTATGAAGCCATTCCTTATTTTCCCGTTTCAACAGTGGAAGGACATCACGGAAAGTTGATATTCGGGAAGTTAGGAAAAAAAAATGTAATGGCTATGCAGGGAAGATTTCATTATTACGAAGGATATTCTATGAAGGAAGTAACTTATCCTATTCGTGTAATGCAAATGCTGGGAATGAAATATCTTTTTGTTTCTAATGCAGCCGGAGGGATGAACCGTTCTTTTCAAGTAGGGGATATCATGTTAATAGAAGATCATATCAACCTTTTCCCGGAACATCCTTTACGTGGAAAAAATGATAAATTTTTTGGAGAAAGATTTCCCGACATGAGTGAGGCTTACGATCCGGAATTAAGGATAAAAGCTTTGGAGATAGCAAAAGGAAATAATATAAAACTTCAGTCGGGTGTTTATGTAGGAACTCAGGGCCCAACTTTTGAAACTCCTGCAGAATATAATTTCTTTCACTTGATTGGAGGTGATACTGTAGGAATGTCTACCGTTCCGGAAGTGATAGTTGCTAATCATGCAAAAATGAAAGTGTTAGCATTTTCTATTGTTACAGACCTTGGTATTCCAGGTAGAATTGTGAAAGTTTCTCATCAAGAGGTACAAGAAGCAGCAAAATTAGCACAACCTAAATTAATATTTTTAATGAAAGAAATAATTGCTAAACTATGATAAGAACAGAAATAGCAACTTTAGGAGAATTTGCTTTGATTGATCGTTTGACAAAAGATGTAAAATTGACGAATAAGAATACAATCAAAGGAATCGGAGATGATGCTGCAGTATTAGAATATCCTGAAAATCAAATATTAATAACAACCGATTTGCTTTTGGAAGGTATTCATTTTGATTTAACTTACGTCCCTTTAAAACATTTAGGGTATAAATCTGCTGTGGTGAACTTTTCCGATATCTATGCAATGAATGGCGAGCCTAAACAAATAACAGTTTCATTAGGTATCTCTAAGCGTTTTTCCGTTGAAGATTTGGAAGATTTTGATGAAGGTTTGAAT
>JAVBMM010000126.1:0-24615 GCA_031552425.1 Bacteroidales bacterium
AATAGAAATAGTTGTTAGAATAGATCGCTTGGGAAAAAATATAGCTCCTCGTTTTGCAAATCGTTACTATAAAGAAGTGACAGTAGGAATAGATTTTACAGCGCGTGATTTACAAAATCGGCTCAGGAAGGAAGGAAAACCTTGGGAAATTAGTAAATCATTTGACAACTCAGCCGTTATAGGGAAATTTGTAGCATTAGACGAAATAAAAAAAATTAATGAGTTACCTTTTAGTTTGTATGTTAACAAGGTGAATGTACAAAAAGGAAATACAACAGAGATGATTTATAAGGTGGATGAAATAATTAGTTATGTAAGTCGTTTTTTTACATTGAAGATTGGTGATTTGATTTTTACGGGAACTCCAGCAGGAGTTGCTCCGGTGAAAGTCAATGATCATCTTGAAGGATATATAGGAGATCAAAAATTACTTGATTTTCATGCAAAATAAAGAAGAAAAAAGAATGAAATATATGAGAACACTTGTATTAATTATTGGGATTGCTTTAATATCTTTCTTTCCAGTGTTGGAAGGAAATGCAAAAGATGTATCTTTTTATGCTCCCAATTCCCAATTAGCATCAGGAAAATGGGTTAAATTGAGAATTAAAGAAAATGCCATATATAAATTGAGTTATAGTGATATTCAAGCAATGGGTATTAATCCTTCCAAAGTGAAAATTTTCGGATATGGAGGTTGGATGCTTAATGAAAATTTTTCTGTGAACGATTATGCAGATGATCTTCCTGAAGTTCCCGTTTGGATTAGCGGTAGTGACAATAAATTGGATCCGGGAGAATTTCTTTTGTTTTATGGGAAAGGAACAGTTAAATGGAAATATGATTTTTCTGATTATGAATATCGACATGAAAAAAATCCGTATTCCGATTACGGTTATTATTTTATAACAGAGGGAAATGAAGGCCCTAAATTGATAGCTAAATCCAATGCGGAAACTGTAGGAACTTCAAAAGTAACATCTTTTAGTGATTATGCTTTGCATGAGAAAGATTTAGTCGGAGTTATCTCTTCAGGAAGAGAAATGTATGGTGAAAGCTTTTTTTCTTCAAACATACAAACATTTCATTTTGATATAAAAGGGATACTCCAAGAGAGAGGTTCTGCCAGAATAAGTTTTATATCTACGGCAACTATAGACAATACTTCTGTTGGTGCTACTATAAACAATATACAGGGAAACACATGTCCCACAGGCACTTTCAAAGCAATATCTGATGAAGTGAAAGGCATTGAATATAATAAATCATGGCAATGGATGCCTAATAGTTCAGGAATAGATGTAACTGTTGGATATAGTCATTCTGGTTATAGGGCATATCTAAATTATTTGTCATTAAACGTAAGTCGAGAATTGAAATATTACGCTGGAAGTGGATATATGTTTTTTAGGAGGTTATCTTCAAGTAATTGTACTTATGAAATCGCTGATGCAACAGCAGATATGATGGTTTTTGAGTTAACTGAGGGAAAAGAAATAAAGCAAATGAATACTGTTTTCTCCAACGGAAAACTTACGTTTCATGCAGAAGAAAAATCCAATGTGATTAGGGAATATGTATTGATTAATTCAAATGCATCATTTGCCCGTCATGATAATTGGGAGACAGTAAATAATCAAAATATACATGGATTATCACAAGTAGATATGATCATTATTACCCGTCCGGTTTATAAAGATCAAGCAGAATTACTTGCCAAAGAACACCGTACTCGTGACAATCTTGTTGTGGAAGTTGTGTCTGCAGAACAAGTATACAATGAATTTTCTTCCGGAAATCCCGATGCAACTGCATATCGTCGATTAATGAAAATGTTTTATGATAAGGGGAAAAATAACAATACTGCCCCGAAATATCTCTTGTTGTTTGGCGATGGAGTGTGGGATAACCGAATGCTTGCAAGTGAAAATTCAAATCTTGTTAAAAGTAATTATTTGCTTACATATCAATCTGTTAATTCTTTAAAAAATGATGCATGGAGTTATGTTACAGATGATTATTTTGGTTTTTTAGAAGATGACAATGGTTTTGATAATGCGATTTTGAATGTAGGGATTGGTCGCTTGCCGATAAAAAATCTTACCGAAGCTAAGAATGTAGTGAATAAGCTTATTGCTTACATGGATAATAAAAATACCGGAGCTTGGAAGAATCGACTGACAATGCTTGGAGGACAAGAACCTCAGTCTGAACAATATTTGCATGTTGGTCAGGCGGATAGAATAGTTGCTCAAGTTGAAACCTCCAATCCGGAAATACTTTCAAGTAAAATATATTATGATGCATTTAATCGAGTTTTATCTAATGGGAAAAATACTATTCCTGAAGGGAAAAATAAACTTGACAAATGTCTAAAAGATGGTTGTATTTTGTTTAATTATTTAGGACATGGAGGACCCGATAAAATTCAATGGGATTTAATAAAATCTTCTGATGTCAATCAAATGAATAATAAGTTCTTGCCCCTTTGGATCATGTCTACCTGCGAGTTTGGAAGGTATGATATGATTTCTAATTCTTGTTCGGAAGCTGCGGTTCTGAATCCTAATGGAGGAGCAATAGCAGTTATCTCGGCCTCTCGTATAGTAAACTCTTCCTCCAATGCAGCATTAAATGAAAAATTGGTAGAGTATT
This sequence comes from Bacteroidales bacterium, assembly GCA_031552425.1. GTDB lineage: Bacteria > Bacteroidota > Bacteroidia > Bacteroidales > Azobacteroidaceae > JAISFI01. The sequence continues at coordinate 2,656 of JAVBMM010000126.1, forward strand.
TATTTTCGAAAGAAAATGGTAACTACAATCGTTTGGGAGACATTATTCGTAAAGGAAAAAATAAATTAGATTCCGATAAATTGAATAAATTGAGCTATGCATTATTGGGAGATCCAGCTTTGATGTTAAACTATCCTACATATAATGTTAGATTGGATTCCATCAATGGAAAATCTTCCAGTTCTTCGGGAATAAAGTTTAGGTCTGGAGAAAAAATAGTATTGAAAGGAGCTATTTTAGATAAATCAGGAGCAGTAGATGCTAATTTTAATGGAAATATTTCAGCTTGTATTATGGATTGTATCCAACAGTTACAAACTTTTGATTATAGAAACAAAGGTATTTTCTACTATACTGAATATTTAAATAAACTTTATGACGGAAATACAGGAATTATTGGAGGCTATTTTACTATTCGTTTTACTGTTCCTCAAGATATTTCTTTCAAAAATGAAAAAGGGAAAATCAGTTTTTATGCAGTAAATACTACTAATGGAATTGAAGCAAAAGGTCATTTTTCTAATTATATCGTTGGGGGAACTACAGATGAAATGTTGACAGAAATCCCTTCACCGGAAATCAAATCAATGTACTTGAATCGTTCATCATTTAATAATGGCGATGTAGTAAATGAAAGTCCTTATTTTGTTGCAGAAATATATGATACATTGGGTATTAATAAATCAGGAATAGGAACCGGACATGACATATTTGTTTCGATTGACAATAAAGTCCGTTACTCTTATGTCCTTAATAACTATTATGAAAGTAGTTATACAGAAGAAGGAAAAGGAACAGTTCGCTTTACTATTCCAGATAAATTACCGACAGGAGAACATACTCTAACTTTCAAGGTTTGGAATGTAATGAATAAGTCAGCAACCAAAACAATTACTTTCTATGTGGAAGAAGGAAAAGCTCCTGTGATTTATGATTTAACAGCTACTCCAAGCCCTGCGAAATCTGAAGTTCAATTTATCTTCGATCATGATTGTCCTGAATCTTTGATAAAAATGAATATTAATGTATTTGATTTATCAGGGACCCCTGTTTGGAGTCACGAAGTAACAGGTCTGACCGATGAATTGTCTCAATCATCTGTGCGTTGGAATTTAATTTCCAGTAAAGGAGATAGAGTGAAGCCAGGTGTATATGTTTATAGGGCTTCTATCAATAGTAACTCAGGAAAAGTATCTACGGCCTCTAAGAAACTGATCATTGTTGCGCAATAAAAAATAGAATATTCCGTTTTTCTTAATACTGAATGAAATTTAAGCAACAAATGAAAAATCTTAGATATGTATGTCTTGTTTGTATTCTTTTTATTTCAAAAACAGCTGTAATTGCACAAAATGAGAAACCAGACGAGTTGAATCCGATTTACACAGGAGTTCCCTCTCTTACAATTGCTCCTGATGCAAGAGGAGGAGGTATGGGTGATGTAGGAGCAGCTACTACTCCGGATATGGCATCTCAATATTGGAATCCTGCGAAAACGGCATTTGCTTGGAGTAAAGCCGGAGTACAACTATCTTACACTCCATGGTTAAGAAAACTTGTTAGTGATATTGATTTAGCCTACTTATCGGGATATTATAAACTAGGGAGTGAAGACAGACAAGCCATAGGAGCTTCTATTCGTTATTTTTCTTTGGGAGAGGTTCCTCTTACTGATGAAAACAATACTAGTTTATCTGTCATTAATCCATATGAAATGGCATTGGACGTAAGCTATTCTGTTAAATTGTCGGAAACATTTTCCGGAGCAGTCGCTTTCCGTTATATCCGTTCAGATCTTGGTGCAGGGGTGGATGATGAAACGGTAGCTGGAAATGCTTATGCTGCAGATATTGCAGGATATTTCAATAAATATATCATGATGGGTCATAATGAATGTTTGTTGGGTTTAGGATTTAACATTTCCAACGTTGGAACTAAAATATCTTATGATGGTGGAAATATAAATCACTTTCTTCCTACTAATTTAAGATTGGGCGGTTCATTGTTAATGCCATTGGATGATTATAATACATTAGAGTTTAGCTTAGATGCTAATAAGTTGTTAGTGCCAACTCCTCCTGATACAAAGAATATGACTCCGGAGGAAAAGACAGAAGCAATGGATCAATATAATTCTATTTCTCCGATTAGCGGAATATTTAAATCGTTTGGAGATGCGCCTGGAGGAGCAAAAGAAGAATTTCAGGAAATTATGTGGTCTGTTGGAGCAGAATATGCTTATAATAATCAGTTTTTTGTCAGGGGAGGTTATTTTTATGAAAACCCAAATAAAGGAAACCGTCAATATTTTTCTTTAGGAGCAGGATTTAAAATGAACGTTTTTCAATTGGATGTAGCATATTTGATGGCTACGGTTCCTTCTAATCCTTTAGACCAAACATTACGTTTTTCTTTGACGTTCGACATGGATGGTTTGAGAAGTTTGACAAAATAAGTCTTCGCGATATTTAGTATGATAAATTTTAGAACCGGTTTCGGATATGATGTACACTGCTTGATAGAAGGAAGAAATCTTTGGTTAGGAGGAGTTCAATTACAACATGAGCTTGGCCTGCAAGGACATTCTGATGCTGATGTATTAATTCATGCCATTTGTGACGCTTTACTTGGCGCTGCCAATTTACGTGATATAGGATTTCAATTCCCAGATACAGTAGGGGAATATAAAGACATTGATAGTAAGATTTTATTATCCCGCACAATGGAACTTGTTCGTGCAAAGGGATATGAAATCGGAAATATTGATGCTACAATTTGTGCTGAAAAACCGAAACTTAATCCTTATATTCCGAGAATGAAAGCTTGTTTGGCAGAAGTTATGAAAACAGATGTTGAAAATATTTCTTTGAAAGCAACTACTTCTGAAAATATGGGCTTTGTAGGCCGGGAAGAAGGAATGGCTTCTTACGCTTCAGTATTGATATATAAACAATAAATGGTTAGACTTTTTAGAGGTTAAGTCCGTGGGGAAACATTATTGCCTATGAAGATGAAATACTTACTTCTTTTCATATTTATAACGAATATTTTTTCAATTCAATCTCAAGGAACAAGTTATATGTTTCGGCTTATGTTGAAAGATAAAGGGCAAAGCCCTTTTTCAATCAATGAACCGGAAAGTTTTTTGTCTGAGAAATCTATACAACGAAGAATAAATCAAGGAATTGATATTGATGAAACCGATTTGCCGATAGATTCTTCCTATTTTTCTTTAGTGAATAATACGGGAACTAAAGTAGTAGCACAAAGCAAGTGGCTGAAAACAATTACCGTAGAGACAAAAGATTCTTTGGACGTAAATAAGTTATTGTCATTGCCTTTTGTAGACACATTGTTTTTGGTTTGGAGAGATATTATTGTTCCTATGCCTGAAGATACTCTTCCTACAAATAAATTTATTGTACCTTCCGGATCAGGAACCGGATATTACGGATCCGCTTTTGATCAAATTGCTATGCACAATGGCAATTTATTGCATGAAAAAGGATATAAAGGAGAGGGAATAACTATTGCTGTTTTTGATGGGGGTTTCCATAATGTCGATTTTATTGATGCTTTTGATACTAACAAAATATTAGGTACGCAGACTTTTTCCCATGTAACTGCAAATCCGTTTAGAATTAAAGCGGATCATGGAACAGAAGTATTATCATGCATGTTTTCTAATAAACCTAATGTAATGGTAGGAACAGCTCCTGGAGCTTTTTATTATCTTTTCTGTTCTGAAGTAGATGGTCCTGAATTTCCGGTAGAAGAAGATTATTGGATTTCTGCTATTGAATATGCAGATAGTATCGGTATCGACATTGCAAGTACATCGTTGGGATATACGGTTTTCCCTAAATTGTCGGAAATGAATCATCATCAAGATCAATTAGACGGTCAAACAGTTTTGATAAGTAAAGCATCTGAAATAGCTGCAAAAAAAGGAATTTTACTGCTCACTGCTGCGGGAAATGAAGGGAGTAAGTCTTGGAGAAGTATTTCTTTTCCCTCAGATGCAGCTGGAATATTAACTCTCGGAGCCGTTTATGCTAATAGTAATCCGGCTAATTTTACTCCATATGGACCAACTGTAGATGGAAGGACAAAGCCAGATCTCATGGCAACAGGGGTTTCTACGAGTTTAATTGCATCTAACGGAACACACAAAAGAGCCAATGGAACGTCTTATGCAACTCCTATTATGGCTGGTTTGGCTGCTTGTTTATGGCAAGCTTTTCCGACATTGACCAATATGGAGTTGATTGAAATCATGCAAAAAAGTGGGGATAAATATAATACTCCGGATGAAAGGCTGGGATATGGAATCCCAGATGTATTCAATGCATATGAAAGCCAACAGTCTTCTTTGCCGGAGTTTGATAGTAAACAAAATTTCATTCGTCACATAGGACCATATTTATTGATTAATGTTGAAAAACATCTTTTATCTTCTTGTAAATTAACAATATATAGTGTATTGGGAGGAAGAATGGAAGTTAAAGATACGTTGACTCATGCTTCGGTTGATGTAAGTAATTTACCTCGAGGCTTATATATTGCTTTATTAGAAGGACCTACAATACGTCAAACTTGTAAATTCATCAATCGTTGATAGATGGAACATTTGACATTGTCTCAACTTAATTGTATGGTTTCCGAATCAATTCGGAAATCCTTCCCTGAAACATATTGGATCGTTTCTGAAATTAGTGATGTAAGAATCAATGCAAGCGGACATTGTTATTTAGAGTTTGTGGAAAAAGATTCACAATCAGGAACTCTAATTGCTAGGGCTAAAGGAAATATTTGGAATAATATTTTTAAAATGTTAAAACCATATTTCGAACAAACTACAAGACAGTCCTTTGTTTCTGGAATAAAAATATTAGTAAAAGTTTCAGTAGATTTTCACGAATTATATGGCTATTCATTAACAGTTTGTGATATCGACCCTGTGTACACTTTAGGAGATATGAAACGGCATCGTCAACAAATTCTCCAACAATTGGAAGAAGAAGGCGTTGTAGACTTAAATAAAGAATTAGAGTTCCCATTATTTCCTCAACGAATTGCCATTATTTCTTCAGAAACGGCTGCCGGTTGGGAAGATTTTTTCAATCAATTACAGAATAATCCATATGGTTTTGTTTTTTATACAAAACTTTTTCCTGCAATTATGCAAGGAAAAGAAACAGAAGAATCTATTATACAGGCCTTAAATCATATTTATAAGAATAGGGATAAGTTCGACTTGGTGGTAATTATCCGAGGAGGAGGTTCTTCGTCAGATTTACAATATTTTGATTCTTACATGTTGGCAGCTAATTGTGCTCAATTTCCTTTGCCGATTATAGCTGGGATTGGTCACGAAAGAGATGAGACCGTTTTAGATTACGTTGTTAACAGACGAGTTAAAACTCCTACCGCAGCAGCAGCTTTACTAATAGAAGCTATGCAAGAAATTCACTTGAATACGATTCAGATGCAAGAGGAAATAATTTCTATATGTGAGGAAAAGATAAAGCAAAACGTCCAAAATTTACAAAAAATTATTTACGGAATACATGCGAATGCATCTAATTTAATAGTAAATCAAAAAGCAAGGTTAGATTTATATGATACATCTTTGAAAAATATTGTGAATAAATATATTTTCCAACACAAGCACCAAATAGAAGCAATTGAACAGTTCATTCATTTATCTTCTCCATCTCATATACTTTCGAAGGGGTATTCTATAACTACAAAAAACGGACAGGTTATAAAATCTTCTCAATTGCTCAGAAAAGGAGATAAAATTCAAACCATATTTTACGAAGGAAAATCAGAAAGTATTGTAGAAAAAACGGAATGATTTTAAAGAAAAACCGTGCAAAAAGACAAGTAAAAAGTATGTCTTGTTTACACGGTTTTAACGGAATTGGTTATTGGTTAAACTGGGTTAAGGTTAAGTTAAAACATTGAATCAATATTTAAAATACATACCGAATAAAAAATGAATCTCTGTTACTGAATCAAGGTTTTGCACTACAAAGTTATAAAAAGCAGTAGGATATTTATGTTAATCAGGCGTCAAATTTAGATTTTCGAGACAATTGTAAATCTTTGAAAACTAGATAAATATATAGCCTTTAACAAAAATTTTTCAATTAAAATATATAGGCAATGTTAATGAGGGAGAAAATATCTGTCTGAGAGTAAATTATAGTTGAGAAATGTTGATTCCATTCAATAAATAAGATTCCGGATCAATACTTATTTCGTTTTCTATATTTTTTTCTTCCCTTTTTTGAGATTGTTTTTTTATTGTCAAGGCTAAATCTCTATCTGAGCGGATTTTTTTTATCGCCATTTTAGCTGCTTCTTGTTGGGATTCCTTTTTTGAATATCCGATCCCTATGCCAACAGGAATTTCTCCAAGTATTGCACGAGTTTGAAATATAGGATTATTATCACTGTCTTTAAAATGTTCTATCAACTCAAATTTTATTCCGACTTTATATTTTTGACTCCATTCAATGAGCTTGGATTTGAAATTGACTTCTTTTTTTACTAGATTTTCGAGATTTAGGTAAGTATTAAGGATTTTGTTTTCAATGAATTTTTTTGTTTTTTCAAAACCTTGGTCTAGATAAACAGCTCCGATAAACGCTTCCAAAGCGTTCCCATAAATGTGGTTTTTATGAAAATTAATACGAGAGGACGTTAAAATCATTTTATCTAATCCCAACTCTATGGCAACATGATTTAAGGTGTTTCTTTGAACGATTTTAGATCGTGTATTGGTTAAGAAACCCTCATCTTTGTCAGGAAATTTTCTATAAATAATATCAGCGATAATGGTACTTAGAATGGCATCTCCCAAAAATTCTAATCGTTCGTTATCATGAACATGCTTTCCTTTCAATTCTCTAGAAAGAGATTTGTGTGATAATGCTTCTTCGTAATATTCAATATTACTTGGAAAGAATCCCAATACCTTATAAAAAGAATGATAAGACTCTTTTTTCGGATTGCCGATGAGTCTTATCATTCTCCATATTGAATAAAAAGTCACTTATTTCTCAAATTTCTTCACGATCAAACATGCATTGTGTCCTCCAAAGCCAAAAGTGTTGGATAGAGCGGCGCGTATTTCTCTTTTTTGAGCCTTATTGAAAGTGTAATTTAATTTGTAGTCGATTTCAGGATCTTCATCTCCTTCCGTAAAATTAATTGTGGGAGGAATAATGCCATCACGTACGGCTAAAATACAAGCCATAGCTTCCATTGCTCCGGCAGCACCTAAAAGATGCCCGGTCATAGATTTAGTAGAACTAATGTTTAATCGGGATGCATGATCACCGAAAACTTCCTTGATAGCTTTTACCTCTGAAGGATCTCCAACAGGGGTAGAAGTTCCATGTACATTAATATAATCAATTTCATTTGGCTGCATTTCTGCATCTTCCAAAGCATTGCGCATAACTAACATAGCTCCTAATCCTTCCGGATGAGATGCCGTTAAATGGTAAGCGTCGGCAGACATACCTCCTCCTGCTATTTCTGCATAAATTTTTGCTCCACGGGCTAAGGCATGTTCTAATTCTTCTAAAACCAGAGCAACACCACCTTCTCCCATTACAAATCCGTCACGGCTTTTACTGAAAGGTCGAGATGCTGTTTGCGGAGAATCATTCCGGGTTGATAAAGCTGTTAAAGCGTTAAAACCTCCTACTCCGGAAACTGTAATAGCAGCTTCAGCTCCTCCTGTTATAATCGCATTTGCTTTTCCTAAACGAATCAGATTATAAGCATCAATAGCTCCGTTTGTTGAAGAGGCACATGCTGATACAGTACCATAATTAGGCCCTCTGAAACCATATATCATAGAAATACGGCCAGCAGCAATGTCTCCAATCATTTTAGGGATGAAAAATGGACTGAATTTAGGTCCTAATTCTTCATGTTGGAAATAAGCGCCTACTTCTTGATCAAAAGTAGTGATACCTCCGATCCCTGAGGAAAATATAACTCCTATTCTATCCGTATTTTCCTTTTCAGGATCTAATCCGGAATCTTCTATTGCTTCTTTTGCTGCAACAATACCTAATTGGGCGTACCTGTCGATTTTTCTTGCTTCTTTTTTATCAAAATAATCTTCGGGATTGAAGTTTTTGACTTCACATGCAAATTGGGTTTTGAACTTCGATGCATCAAATAAAGTAATAGGCCCAGCACCACTTACTCCGTTGACGAGGGATTTCCATGTTTCTTCTACATTATTCCCTACCGGCGTAATTGCTCCCAGGCCTGTTACCACCACTCTTTTTAATTCCATAAGGGCTTAAAATAAGGTGATTTTTACTTTGTGTTTGCTTCAATATAAGCGATTGCGTCACCAACAGTGCCGATTTTTTCAGCTTGATCGTCAGGAATAGAAATGCCAAAAGCTTTTTCGAATTCCATGATCAACTCAACAGTGTCAAGTGAGTCTGCTCCTAAGTCATTAGTAAAGCTAGCTTCGGGAGTAACTTCAGTTTCTTCAACGCTCAATTTCTCAACGATAATCTCCTTTACTTTTGATGCAATTTCAGACATAACTTTTTAATTTAAATTAATAATACAAATATAGTTTTTAATTTTGCAGTGCAAAGGAAAGCATTATTCTTGAAACAAAAAAATTTTTTACAAAAAAAGCTGCACACTTTCAATAAATATGTGCACAAAAATACTGAAAAAATGGAGAAATTGGCTATTTTTGCTTCTGGTTCGGGTTCAAATGCTGAAAATATTATAAAATATTTTTCAAAAAGTGAACGTGTTTTGATTCCTGTTATAATAAGTAACAAAAAAGAAGCATACGTTCATGAACGCGCTAAAAAATTAGGGATTCCATCAATTACATTTTCTAAAAAAGAATTTGAGGAATCTGATTTAGTATTAGGCACTTTGAAAAAATATGGGGTTGATTGGATTATATTATCTGGTTTTTTATTGAAAATACCTGATAATTTATTGAAAGCATTTCTAGGGAAAATTATAAATATTCACCCAGCATTACTTCCTAAATTTGGAGGAAAAGGGATGTATGGAGATCATGTGCATGAAGCAATAGTAGCTGCAGGTGAAAAAGAATCCGGAATAACCATTCATTATGTAAATGAGAATTATGATGAAGGAAAGATCATTTTTCAAGCAAAATGTGAAGTGCTTTCTACAGATAAACCAGGTGATGTGGCAGAAAAAGTACATGCTTTAGAATATGAATGGTTTCCAAAAGTGATTGAGGAAATCGTTTTAAAATAAGGTTTGTTCGATTTTTGTAAAGAAAGACAAATAGAATTTAATATTTGTTCGAAATATTTTTTCATCTTTGTATCATATAATTTAAAAATAAAGCAATTATGAAAGTCATGAAAAAAAACTTATTTATTCTTGTGAGTTTGTGTTTAGGATTAGCCTTTTTTAGTTCGTGTTCAAAAAAATACACGCAAGATGCCAAAGGATTTTCGGAGATAGAAGTAGATTTAAAATCAAAATTCGGCGAAGATGCTTATTATACAAACATTTCTGTTGTATATGATAAAAATGTAGGTAACATCATCAATTTGGCAGAAACCAAAGAGCCGGCATCTTTAGAAATGAAAGAATGGAATTACCTCAAAGGGGCATGGAATCAAATTGCAGATGTGACTCTTGAAATATCCGGAGGAGAAGCTAAAGATTTTATGTTTCAATTAGGAAAAGATGTAAGCCTGGGAAAAGTGGGAGAAATGGTTGAAGCTTCCAAAGAGAAATTGGCAGATGAGAAAAAGATCGACAACGCTGTCGCTAAAATAGTTTCTGTTAAAGTTCCTGATAATGGAGATAAGATAAATATTTTTATTTCTCTTGAGCCTGAAAATGGAGGTACAAGTTTTACTTTCTTCTATGATTTAGAAGGAAACTTGACTCAATTTAATTATTGATTTATTAATAAATTTATAATAGCAGCTTAGTCAAATTAAACCTGATGAGCTGCTTATTTTTTTGAAATGATATCATAAAAGTTTAAATCCCAATTTGTTTAAAATAGTATATTCTTCCGAATTAGCATTTAAAATAGAATAAGCAGGAAATTCTCTAGGATGGTTATAATGTGTTCGTAAATATTCGAATTGATCGGGATTTTTTCTAAGCCTAGCATCTTCCTTCATTGGAGAAAAAGTAGATAAAACAGCTTCTGAAATTCGGTCGGAAGAAAAAAGGTCTAAATCTATTATAGGATTTTGTGGAGCTTCCGGCTGAGTTAGCAAATCTAAATCAGGGATATCTATATTAAATTCTTTTGAAATAGCTTCCAAACACATTCTTGTTCCATTTGCTTTTCCATCAGCTGAAAATCCTGCAATATGAGGCGTAGCAATAATTGCATCATCTAATAACTCTTTGGAAATATGAGGTTCATTTTCCCAACAATCAATAATTATTTCTTCGATGAAACCGTTCTTTTTTGCGTCTAAAAGAGCGCTTGTTTCATGTACAGGTCCTCTGGACACATTGATAAAATAAGGTTTTTTACGAAGAGATTTGAAGAATTTTTCTCCGGCTAAATGAAAGGTAGCATGGTTTCCTATGCATGTTAATGGAACATGAAAAGAAATGATGTCACAATATTTTGCAATTTCATTTAGTTCGATGAAGTCGCTATTTTTTTCATTTTCAGCACGGGGAGGGTCACATTTTAAATAAGTGAACCCTAATGATTGATAAATATGCTCAACTTGTTTTCCGACATTCCCGACACCAACAATTCCAAAGACTTTATCTTGTAATGGAAAATGTTTGATATGTGATAACTCGATCAAAGCAGATAACATATATTGTCCTACGGATGCTGCATTACATCCTGGAGAGTTAGTCCATCTGATTCCGGCTTCACGACAATAATCAATATCTATATGATCAAACCCGATTGTTGTAGATGCAATAAATTTAATATTGGTGTTTTGTAGTAACTCTCGAGTACATTTATTGGGAGTACGTATCATAAGAACATCTGAATCTTTGATGTTCTCATGCGTAAATTCTTTTACTGAAAGATATTGTACGTCAGCAAAACGTTCAGGTATTCCACGTAAAAAAGGAATCTTATCATCTGCTGTTAATTTCATTTTTTGTTAATTCTTTAAATGTTCCTGCTAAATCGGAAATTTCTGCTATTTTTTTATCTAAAACAATCTTTCCTTGATGAATAATAATTACCCGGGTACAAATAGATGCTACTTCAGATAAAGTGTGAGAAGAAAATAAGATAGCTTTATCCATTGATTGGATTTTTAAAAAATCTTCGATTTCATCGATTTGATTTGGATCTAAACCTGTAATAGGTTCATCTAAAATCAATAATTTAGGATGGTGAATAAATGCTTGGGCTAAACCCACCCGTTGTTTGTAACCTTTTGATAGTTGTCCTATTTTTTTGTTCGCTTCAGCAGAAAGAAAAGTTTCTTTTATTATTTTTTCTACCCTTTCATGATATTCTTTTTGCGAATCATACATACGAATGACATATTCCAGGTATTCTCGAACAAACATATCTTCGTATAATGGATTATTTTCGGGGAGATAACCAACGTTTTTTTTTGTTTTCAACGGATTTTCCAATATTGAAGTGTTATCAATAAGCACATCTCCACTGTTTGGAGCTAAACATCCTGTAATGATTTTCATTGTAGTGGATTTTCCTGCTCCGTTTAATCCTAAAAATCCTACAATTTCCCCCATTTTAACGGAAAAAGACACATTATCAACTGCAAGTTGATTCCCATATTTTTTTGAAATTTGTTGAACCTGAAGCAACATGATTTATGTTTAAGATAAATACAAAAGTAACTTTTCTGGATTGAATGCACAAATAAATTTTTGTTCCTTTATTCTGTAACTTGTACAAATGAAAATAATGCGTATTTTTGCTAGATAAGCTTGAACGTCAATATGAAAACAAATACCATTGCTTTTGTAGTGATATTGGGAATTATTTTTTGGTCTTGTCAATCAGATGCAAAAAGTAATCCGCTACAAAGTGGAGAAAACAGAACAGGAAATTATTTGCAAATGAAGGCTGATTCTGCTGCCTTTTTTTGCAATAAAAAGGGAATGAATACCGATTTTTGTATTCTTGTTGATATGAAAATACATTCAGGAAAAAATCGAATATTTGTTTGGGATTTTAAGAAAAAAGAAGTTGTACTTTCCGGACTTTGTTGTCATGGAGCTGGAGGAAAAAGTACCACAAAAACTCCGGAATTCAGTAATACTCCTGGGAGTAATTGTACATCTCTCGGTAAATACAAGTTGGGAATACGTTCTTATAGCCGTTGGGGAATTAATGTACATTATAAGATGCATGGATTGGAAACTTCTAATAATAATGCATATCAACGAATTGTAGTATTTCATTCGCATACTCCCGTGCCAGAAAGAGAAATTTATCCATTTCATTTGCCGTTGGGATGGAGTCTTGGTTGTCCCGTTGTTTCGGATAACACAATGAAAAAGGTTGATGAAATGCTGAAAAATTTAGAAACTCCTGTTTTGATGTGGATATATTATTAATGGCTTGTTTTTTTATTCCGAGAAATTGATTTAACTTTGTTTTTCAATTTATAAACAAAAACCGTTCAATGAAATTTACAACAGTTTGTCTGCCTATTTTTGAGCAAGTAATCGCTGATTATCATCAAACCGATCATGTGGATGCCCCCATTAATAATCCATATAAGCTCAAATCTATAGAGTATTATTTGTATCTGAAAAATTGGATTGATACTGTTCAATGGCATTTGGAAGATATTATTCGAGATCCGGAAATTAATCCCGAAGAAGCATTGAAAATCAAACGCAGAATAGATAAATCCAATCAAGATAGAACAGATTTGGTCGAATTGATTGATAGTTATTTCTTAAACACATATAAAAATGTGAAAGTTTCCTCGGATGCGACAATCAATACAGAGAGTCCTGCTTGGGCAGTAGATCGACTTTCAATTTTAGCTTTAAAAATATACCACATGCAACTGGAAGCAAATCGTACTGATAGCGATGAAGCACATAGAAAAGTCTGCTTTGAAAAATTACAAATATTGTTAGAGCAAAAAGAGGATCTTTCTACGGCAATTGATCAACTGTTGGATGATATAGAAGTAGGTCGTAAATACATGAAAGTTTATAAACAAATGAAAATGTATAATGATCCTTCACTGAATCCGGTTCTCTATGAAAAGAAATGACTAAAGTACTTGTCATCCGGTTATCTGCTTTAGGGGATGTTGCAATGCTTGTTCCGGTTCTTTATTCTGTAGCAAAGTATTATCCGGGTGATGATTTTTTTTTGTTAACCAAAAGCCCTTTGATACCGATTTTTGAAAATCGACCTTCCAATATAAATGTAATTCCTGTTTTTTCTAAAGATAAACACAAAGGAATATTAGGTTTGTGGAATTTACTAATGCAACTGTCTCATGAAAAAATTGATGTAGTGGCAGATATGCATAATGTATTACGTTCGCAGCAAATTCGTCGTTTTTTTCGATTAAAAGGGAAAAAAGTTGCTCATATAGACAAAGGGAGATGCGAGAAGAAAAAGCTTACACGAAGGTATAATAAAATATTCCGTCCTTTGGAAACTTCTATAGAAAGGTATCATGATGTTTTCCGTTCTTTAGGATATGAATTTCCTCTTGATTTTAGATCTATTTTTGAATATGGAGATCGGGATTTTAAATTAATAGAACCGACGCTTGGACCAAAAACTTGTACTTGGATAGGAATTGCACCTTTTGCCAAACACAGAGGCAAGTTATATCCTTTGGAAAAAATAGAAGAAGTGATTCAAAAATTGTCGGAAAAATCAGGTGTGAAGATTTTCCTGTTTGGAGGGAAAGAGGAAAAATCATATTTAGAAATATGGGCTAGAAAATATAAAAATGTCACATCTGTAGCCGGACATTTTTCTTTTTCATCGGAACTTTTGCTTATGAGTTATCTAGATGTTATGCTTACAATGGATTCCGGAAATATGCATTTAGCGTCTTTAGTTGGTATTCCGGTTGTTTCCGTTTGGGGAGCCACACATGTGTTTGCCGGATTTTATGGATATGGACAGAAACTTGAAAATATCGTTGAAATCGAAGATCTAAATTGCCGCCCTTGTTCTGTCTTCGGAAATAAACCATGTTTCAGAAAAGATTATGCTTGCTTAGAAATGATACCTCCTGAAAAAATAGTGAATCGAATAGAAAAGGTGTTATCTAACAATAGACATAATTCTCAAATATAAATTCCTGAACAGTCTCATTAAAAAGAAGGGAAAAATGGTTTTTATCTTCTTATTATTCGACCAAGTTTTCGTAAAATGGCTTTTCGCTGTTCCCAACGAAGGTCATGTTTCTTTTTAACATTAATGGCTTTGGGAATAGCATCTTCTGCATCCCAATCCCGCTTCTTGAGATAACAACGAATTACATATTCAAATAAGTCCATTCGTCCTGTGAAACGAGTCAAATTTTTGAAACAATCTTTCTGCGGAATTGCTTTCCCTTCGGGATAAAAATCTATGCGATTTATATCAATAAGGGAAAAATAATACTGATTATCATCAATATGATACAATACATTTGTTGAATTTAGATCGTGATTTAATATACCTGCCTCATGTAGCTTGGCAACAAACCCAGCAAAGTCGGAAGCTAAAGTTCGATCAAAATTCTCGTTTAAAATCAAATCACGGATAGGAAGATTGTCGTCATAACTTGAAAGAAAATAACAGTAACCCAATAAACCATTTTTTTTCTGTTCGATGTAGGCAATCTCTAAAGGAGTTTCAATTTCGTGATTCCTTAACCTACGAGCATTATAAAATGCCCGTTCTGCTTTTGAAGAACGAAAAAAAGAGTAAACAACCCGTTGGATAAGATTTGGGAATTTATATCGTTTTACAACAACTCTCTCTAAAATAGGATCTAAGTTATCGACAGAATAACTTTTAATTGTATTACGTTTAGAAAAGAGCAAAATACCTTCTTTCTCAAACTGTTCAGGTAATTGGTCAATAAATTTCTTTAGAGCAAAATTTTCTTTATATGTAGAATTCACTATAACTTTCATGATTTGCCTGTAAGAAATATTTATTTGTTTTCAAAATCTAATTTTTGATTTTCAATTATTTTTGCAATAGTGAGATACTTATAATAAGCTCTCATTGTTGCATAAATAAACCCTTCTTTTCCATCTAAAAATCCTCTTTTCAGAATATATGCTCTAAAAAAACGATATGTAGGTTTGAATAACAATCCTACTATGGTTTCCTTTTTATATTTTCTGCGTTCAACCTCCTGGTCACTATATTTATTTATTTTAGCAGCTGTAGGGCTAATCCCATTTTTTTCCAAATGAATAAAGGCAAATTCCTTTTTAGGAGGGACTTTTTTTATGACACCTTCAATTACAGGATGTGAATGAATTGTTTTTGGCCATTCTATAAATCTACTTTTTCGTATAAAACGAAGTTGATAATCAGGGAAGGATGCTCGCATATATCTATTCATAAAGTAATTTTTTCGAGGAATAAACAATGCATCAGGACAATTATCAGTTTTAATGATTCTATAAAGGTAATCTTTGAGTTCAGGAGGTACCACTTCATCTGAATCAATAACAAAAATCCAATCTTTAGTAGCTTGATTCAATGCAAAATTACGAGCTGGTTCAACAATACCGTTACAACGGTTATGCATTACAATTTTTGTATTGTATTCTTTGGCGATATCTAAAGTATTATCATCACTGTACATGTCACAAACAATGATTTCATCAAAATCTTTAACAGAATCCAGGCATTGACGAATAAATTCTCCTGAATTTAAAGTCTGTATAACGACAGATATCATATACTTACTCATTTTTTTATTTTCCCAAATTTTTTGATACTTTGGTATTTTCTCCAAAGATTGATTTTGCGTTCTTTTGGAACACCATATCGTACAATATAATCTTCCACGGCAGCCAGCATTCTTTGAGATACTTTTCCATCCAAATAAGGATCATAATTATCAATAATCCACTTCCTTTTTTGAACGAACAATTCGGTTTGTACCTCATCAAAAGCTTTTCCCAATAGGTTGACATTGTTAATATCTAACCAGTATTTTTTGTCCGCCACATTTTTGTAAGTAATCACTGGCTTGTCAAGTAGCAAGGCTTCATATAAAGCGGAGGATGTGTCACTGATCATCATATCTGATATCAGTATATATTTTGTTATTTGATGATCATCAATCCAAACAATATGCTCGTTTTCATCGGCTAATTGTTTATATTCCTCAATCCATTCTTTTTTTGTTAGTGGATGGAATTTCAGTAATAATACAATCTCTTTTTCTTCTGTTAAACGTTTTAATCCCTCTTTAATATCAGGTAATGAAGTTAGAGAGGGAGAAAATGTTGGTGCATAGAGAACTACTTGCTTTTTCTGATGATTTTTTAAGAGTTGTTCTTTTTCTGTATCAAAAGTATGTAAGTTTTCAAAAATCCAGTCTTGCCGTGTCCAACCAGTTTCAACAACTTCAAAATCTTTATATTTTAAAGCTAATTGCTGGAATGGCTTTGTAAAAAATGGACCTTGTGTAAGATACATATCCAAGTAACGACGAATAATCCAATGGTCTTTTTTTTCCGCAGCATAGCCGTGAAAAATCTCAGCTTTTACGCCAGGAAGATAATAGGGTACAATATTCCCAGGAACAAAAATAGCTTCGGGAGAAAAATTATATATCTCTTGTATATTTGCTGTCCAATTTACTTCGTTTTTCAACGGAAAATCAGAAATATTCCGTGCATCGACAAACCACAAAGCCGAATGTTTGTTAGTTCTGTCTATTTCTGTTTGTAAAGGAGACAGAATACTTATAGCATATTTATGTTCACAAAATAAGACGACTCTCATAGGCACTTCTTCAACAAAGGCTTAACGGAATTTTAGAACAAGCGGTTTGAAAATCTTCTACAGTGTCCAATTCCATCGAAAAAAATGGAGTGGTGTCAACTGCATATATATTCGCACCTTTACGGATAATATTTTCGAAAGCAGCTTCATAAAAAATGTTATCCTGATTTTTTTTCCCAATCATTATATCCATTTCGGAAAATAAAGCACGGACAAAATAATTATCCATCTTTTCTATTCCGATTGATTCTCCGATTGCTTCTTTGATAGAACAAACTTTGCTGATTTCCTTTATTTTATTATCTGAATCCACTATTACCTTTATTTCTTCTTCTCCTAATTCATGTTTATTCAATGCCAAACAGGTAGAATATGGAGCATTCAAAAGACAATTGATAATAGCAGGATCAAATAGGATATCACTATCTAGCAAGAAAGCATCCGTATTCAATATCGAATTTTTAGTTAACCAAAGAGAATAGATATTGTTAGTAGATTCATATCGTTTATTATAGATAAATTCCACTTTCAAACTGGGGTAACCAAAAGTAACAAATTTCTCAATCATTTCATGCAAATAACCAGTTACAATGACTAAATCGGTTATGCCATTTTCGATTAAAGCATCGATAGTGCGCTGTAACAAATTTTTTGTTCCGACTTTGAGTAGGCACTTGGGCGTATGATTTGTCAAAGGACGCAAACGAGATGCAATTCCAGCAGCAAGTATAATTGCTTTCATTTTTCGGCTACTTTTTTGATAATATTGATTACTTGTTGATTAATTTCAGGGGTACCAAGAGTGATACGCATATGAGAACGAAGTCCTTCCTCATTCATAAACTTTACAACAATATTTACTTTAGAAAATTCATTCTGCAATTTTTCTTTAAGTCCGATTGGGTATTTAACTAAAATGAAATTTGCATCGGAATTGTACACTTTAAATCCATGCATCGAATTTATATTTTCTTTGTATGATTTTTTGTCCTGTTGCATTAAAATTGCTTTTTCAGAATAAAAATCAGTGGATTGAAGTGCAGCAATTCCTACTTTTTCTGATAGTTTATTGAATCCAAGATACATAGTACTGAAACTATAAAAAGGTCGTAAGTTCTCTCCCATAAAAGCATAACCTAAACGTAATCCTGGCAAACCATAAAATTTGGAAAAGGTACGAACAATCAATAAATTGGGAAATTCAGTAATTAAAGGAGCGATGTAAGAAATATCTCTTTTGTTGAATAGAGTATAGGCTTCATCG
The DNA here is from genome assembly GCA_031552425.1 of Bacteroidales bacterium. Classification (GTDB taxonomy): domain Bacteria; phylum Bacteroidota; class Bacteroidia; order Bacteroidales; family Azobacteroidaceae; genus JAISFI01. The sequence continues at coordinate 20,892 of JAVBMM010000126.1, forward strand.
ATTACCACAATGGTTTGCGGATCAACATTATGTAAAATATCTTTTATTTCGTCTAATGTAAGAGAGTTCCCGGTTGGATTATTCGGACTTGCAAGGAGTAACATATCAGGCTTTTCCTCTTTAAATAAACGTTTCATTTCCTGAATGTCGTATTTGAACTCATATCCATCTTCATACAAAGGATATGTAACCGTTGAACCATTTACCTCTTCTGCAATTGACTTATAATACCACCAAGAAAAAGTGGGAATTAGAATTTTCCGTTGCTGGTGTCTTTGACTTAGGAAACAATGGATTACTGATTTAAGTATATCTTCTCCGCCATAGCCAAGAATTACATTCTTTTCAGGCACCTTATACAAATTTCCGATATATTCCGATAATTCACTCTTAATCCCACGTTCAAAGCAACGGGTATAGTGTGTAAATTCAATGGGAGAAAATGTTCGGATAGTTTCGTTAACCAAGGGTGCTATTTCGAAATTATACTCATTTCTGTCTAAATAAATTAAGTTAGAATTGTTATTTATTTGAGCCATATCGAAATTTATTGAAAATTTGGATACAAAAGTAATACAAACTAAGGAGATTATGCAATTTTTGCTAATTTTGTCCTTAATATTTTCATTTAAGGATATGAAAATTGTCTGAAAAACATTATGGTAACATTAATTTATTCATGAATAAAATCAATAAAGTTATTGTTTTGAGATTTAGAAGAGTTGGCGATGCTGTTATTTCAACAGTGCTTTGTTCATCTCTTAAAAAGACATTTCCTAAAGCGGAAATTCATTATGTATTAAATAAAAACATTGCTCCACTTTTTCAAAATCATCCGGATATTGATAAAATCATCGAATTCAGCGATGACGATATGAAGAATTTGTCTGGTTATGTATCTAAAGTAAAACGGATTATGAAACAAGAAAAATATGATATGATTGTTGATACCCGTTCTACGCTTAAAACATTATGGTTTGCATTTTTTTCAAAGGGAACACCTTTCCGCATAGGGAAGAAGAAGGTATACAATCCCATTTTTCATAATTACCGTACTAATATTGATGGAGTAACGGATGAAGTGACCAAAACTCTTTTATTATTGAAACCTCTCGAAAAACATTTTGATATTCAATATGAACGAAATTTTAAGTTGTATGTAACTGATGAGGAAAAAGAAAGTTTTAAGACTAAAATGTTAAGTGGAGGGATTGATTTTTCTAGACCAGTAGTCGTTTGTGCCGTTACTTCCCGTCAAAAACACAAGGTTTGGAATATAGAAAATATGAAAATCATATTATTGAAAATTATTGAAAATTACAATGCACAGTTAGTTTTCAATTTTGGTGGAAAAGAAGAAAAAGATTTTGCTCTTGAACTTCATCGGGAGATGGGTAACCATCCAAATATTTTTACCAATATTGAAGCACAAAATCTAAGGGAATTGGCAGCAATGCTTGCTCTTTCTGATTTCTTTTTTGGAAACGAAGGAGGGCCACGGCATATATCTCAAGCATTGAATGTACCCAGTTTTGCAATTTATCCACAAACAGCAGGTAAAACGCAATGGCTTCCAAATGCCTGCGAACGTTTCCAGGGAATTGAACCAAAAGATGTCTCAGAAAGGGCTAATGATGAGACTCTTTCTTTCAATGAAATTTATAATTTAGTGACAGCCGAAGAGGTTTGGAAACGATTAAATCCAATGCTAATAAAACAATTACATGATGGAAAATAATCCCAAAGATAAGGTAGTCAAAATTGTTATACCTGTATATGACATTAACCTGAAAAGTTTTGAATTATTATCTCTTAAACAATGTTGTAATATTTTAGCTGATTATCCAATAGTTATTATAAAGCCACAATCATTGGATGTTGATGAGTTGTGCAAAGAGTTTCCGCAATTAGGTATCGAATCTTTTGATGACAATTTCTTTGAAAGTGTTACATCATATAATCGTTTGATGCTTTCTCCCGAGTTTTATAAACGTTTCCTTGATTTCGAATATATTTTTATTTATCAGCTGGATGCATATGTTTTCCGGGATGAATTGAAATTCTGGTGTGAAAAATCTTACGATTACATTGGAGCACCCTGGATTCCGAGAGGTCAATTCTGGAAATCAATCAGAGATTGGTTTAACAATTTAATTGGAAAAAATAAACGAGTTCATTTGAAATCTATTTATTATAAAGTTGGAAACGGGGGACTATGTCTCCGGCGTGTTCGTTCCTGTTACGAAATAACAGTAAGGGAAACAGAAGTGATTGACTCTTATTTGAATCCTGTTAATAAAAATATGGAGTATGTTCACGAAGATGTTTTTTGGGCATTAGAACCTCAACGAAAGAATTACAATTTTCGCATTCCGAACTATAAAGAAGCACTTCTTTTTGCATTCAATCAATATCCAGCTGAGTGCTATAAAATATCGAAAAAAATTCCATTCGGTTGTCATGGATGGGAAAGGAAAAAGAATTTTTTATTTTGGAAAAACTATATTCCATTATAATGATGTTTAATGATTGACTTTTATGAAAATTGTATATTGCGTGGGAGATATCACATCTCATGGAGGTATAGAACGAGTATTATCCATCAAAGCGAATTACTTTGTTGAACAAGGCCATGATGTTTCAATTGTTGTCATTAAATTGGGAGAAGACAAACCATTTTTTAATTTTGATTCACGGATTAAAATATATGATTTAAAATTAGATTTTAATGAACATGGGATCAAAAAGAAAATCAATTTCAATAGGAATAAAAAATTGTATATACAAAGACTGGATGCTTTATTTCATGAAATAAAGCCGGACATTGTAATTTCTTTATTTGGGAAATATCCCTGTTACATCTATAAAACGACAGATGGAAGCAAAAAAATAATTGAACTTCATTTTGCTAAATACAAACGCACACCATACTTGGCGAAATTAGACAAGTGTTTTGTTGGCCGTTTAATTACATATTTATACCGAATAAAAGAATACCGGATAGTCAGTCATTATGATGCATTCGTTGTACTCACAGAAGAGGATAAAAAATTGTGGGGAAATCTGAAAAACATATATTCCATCCCCAATCCTTTGACTTTTACTCCTAAAAAAATATCAAAAGTTTCTCATAAGCGAATAATCGCTTTGGGAAGGATTGGCAAACAAAAACAGTTTGATGTACTTTTAAAAATCTGGAGTTTGATTGCTGTTCAATATCCTGATTGGAAATTATCTATTTTTGGAAGTGGAGACATTGAAAAATTAAAACATTTGTCATTGAATTTAAATATTTCTTCAAATACAGAGATTAATCCAATAACTTCTAATGTTGAGAAAGAGCTATTTGAAAGTTCAATTTATGCATTGACCTCTAAATACGAAGGCTTTCCAATGGTTTTGCATGAAGCGATGTGTATGGGGGTTCCTCCGATTTCATATGCCTGTTTGTGTGGCCCCCGAGACATAATCCATGACGGAGAAGATGGATTTTTAATCGAACCGGGAGATATGAGTTCATTTGTGGAAAAACTACGTTTACTAATGGGAAACTATTCTTTACGAGAAAAGATGGGTGTTGCAGCATCAAAAAATATTCAAAGATATTCGAAAGACAAGGTGATGACTCAATGGTTATCTCTGTTCGATTATTTAATGATCCCTTCTCAAAAATAAATGGCTTCGACTTATAATACAACCATTTGAAAATCTTCATTATTTAAAT
>JAVBMM010000056.1:0-5549 GCA_031552425.1 Bacteroidales bacterium
GCACTGGATGATCAGGGAAAAACAAATGAACAAACGTATGATGTGCATGTAGGATATAAATATTATTACCTATTAGCGGGGTATCCCGGTCGGGGAACTACTTCGACAGATGGAACTCCGGGACCTTTCATTTCTGCTCAATATGGTAAAGTATATTCATATTGTACTGCAAAGGCACAGGCGCAATATATTGATGGCTCATTTGAATTATGGTCTAGTGATGCTGAAATCAGATTTAATAGGATAGCGAATAGAGGAACATCTTCTAAAATGAATTCAGCGAGTATTACATGCCGAATAGATACCTGGTTATTCCAAACAGAATATGATGTATCTCCGGCTAATATTACAGTTGCCAATTTTGATAAAGCCACTATCAATCAAATTATGGCTGAGACAGTTGGACCGTATACTTCTAACCCAAATGGAGGATTTGCAATGTTGACAGGTGTGACAAATGGAAATCCTACGCCGACAAAGGTTGTTGTATATGATACAGAAATGGATGGTGTAAAAAAACGAGCACTTTTAGTGATAGACAAAATGCAAGATTATGTGTATCCTACTTCAGCGACAACGTTGCAGAAAACTACATTCTGGATTAAATTGAAAGTACAAATTTAAAGTGAATTTTAATCTAACTTAAACAACCACCTCCTTTTTGGGGTGGTTGTTTAAGTAACATAGAAAAATATTGTAGAAGGTCTTTATTATTGTTTGGATGTGAGTTTTTCTTAGTAATTTGATTGCAACCAATGGGGTTATTCATGTATTTAAAGCTCAATTAATTTATGTACCATGATGAAAAATAAGTTGATAATTCTAGGTAGTGCAGTTTGCTTGTTAATGGCAAGTTTTTTCTGCTCGTGCGAAGATGATGATGTAAAGGCTAAAGCGGTGCCTGTAATAAATTTTCAAGTGGGAGATGATGCCCTGTTTGTTAATTTGAATGAGCTTAGGCATCCGATGATTGTCTGTGTGGTGAATTCGGAAACAGGATTAAGGTCTGTTGATATGTTCATTGTTAAAGAAGATGAAAATGGTAATGAAATAGAAGAACGTTATTCAACACCTATAAACAAGTTCTATAATCCGGAAATATGTTCCATTCATGAAACCCCGTTTTATACGGATGAAATGAAGAAATTCAAGGTGGTAGCTACAGATAGGGCAGGCCAGGTTACGGTCGGTTATCTTCAATTTGATATTTTACCGTTATTTGGTTTGCCGGAAATATACTTCTCCAGAGATGAAGCAGGAACTGATAGAATACAACCTCCTTATAGGTATGTAGAAGAAGCAACAATGGAGAATATATATGCACAAATTTCCAGTGAGGAAGATTTGAAATATGTGGTATTCTACCAATCTATCGGAAATCAGACTACCCGTATCAATGATACAGTTTTCTTTGATCCAGGTGTCAAACAAGCAGCCGTGAATGTTTCTTATTGGGATAATGGCGAAGAATATGTATTTGCTAAAGGAACTACTGCATTAAGAGCAAGGGCCACAGCCGGCGAGTTGAAAAAGATGAGGGAAGCTTCTTTGACAATTGATTATAAATATTTAGTAGATCTTACATTGGATCAAAGCGCTGATTATTTCAATGGCTTACCTTTGAATGGAACGGCAACCCTTTCCGGAACTATCACTGCTGAAAATGGTTTACAGTCGTGTACATATACTTTGATAAATAGATGTGGAGGTACTATACAGGCGAATGCTCCGATATCAGTAAATCCTGATGGAACATTTACAGCAACGTTCACAGCGGTGAATGATTTGGGTTCTATAGTCCTTAAGGCACTGGATGATCAGGGAAAAACAAATGAACAAACATATGATGTGCATGTAGGATATAAATATTATTATCTATTGGCAGGCCATGCTGGTCGGGGAACTAATTCTAAAGATGCAGATCCTGGTCCTTTTGTTTCTGCGCCATTGGGTAAAACATATTCATACTGTTCTGCAAAAAATCAAACAAAATATATTGATGGAGGTTTTGAATTATGGAATAGTGATGTTGATCTTCGGTTAAATAGTATTACTTTAGCAGCTACCAAGTTAAACTCTACTAATATTACATGTAAAACAAGCACTTGGTCATACCAAAAGGATGTTGTTTTCGGGCTATCAACAATTGCTTATGCCAATTTTGATCAAACAACTATCAATACAATGAAAGCTCAGACGATTGTTAAATATCCTAATTTAAATGGAGAAGCATTGATGACAGGCATGACGACTGCTAATCCAACACCCACTAAAATTGTTATATATGATACCATGGTGGATGATATCCCTAAAAGGGTTATTATAGCGGTAGATAAAATGCAAGATTATGTAGGTTCCGGAACAACGACGATACAGGATATTACATTTTGGATTAAGATGAAGGTAGAACTCTAAGGTGAATTTTAATTGTTTTAAGTAACATAGAAAAATGTGGTGGCAGAAATTGTCACCACATTTTTTGATTATATCGATAAAGATTTATTTATAAAAACCTATAAATTAATATGAAAAATATACTGGTAGCATTGGGATTATTGCTCTGTTTGGGTATTTTCGCTAATAAAATTGTTTATCCCGGAGGATCTTGTCCTACCATTGTTAAATCGGGAAACAATATGGATATCTTATACGATAATTCTTCTATGCAAACAGTTGATTCTGTCATATTGGAAGGGCCATTTAACAGGGTAGTATTGTCTAAATTTTCTGTAAATAAGGGAAAATATGAATACGATAACTATACACAAGCGCACACAAATAATAAGATTTCTGTCAACATACCTTCAAATATTCCTGAAGAATTATACAATTTGGTAATTAAATCAGGAAAAGAAACTTCAATATCTAAGAAATCAGTAAAGGTTGTAAAAGAATTTAGAAAAACACACCGTTTCATTCATATGTCTGACCCCCATATTTCAAGACAATGGGAAGGGACCCCGGAAAATGGATATGCAAAAGAACTTGAATTATTAGATCGGTTTATAGAAGTGGCTAATATTATTTCCCCCGATTTTATCATGGTTACAGGAGATTTAATTCATGACTATACTCGCATGAATGCTGATTCTGTAGGTTGGGGAGGATATTTATTAGATAGGAATGCCCCTCCATTGGCAGAAGAAAAATATAGAAATTATTTTGAAGGAACTCATGGACTTTCCGGTATATATGGATTTAATTCACCTACGTTTTCAACTACAGGAAATCATGATTTCTATGCAGTTGATAAAAATGATTCTAAAGGTAAATGTAACCAATGGAATAGCATTTTAGGAAAAAGAGTATATGGTTTTTCGTATGGAGATACTCGAATAATAGCATCAGATGATTTTTTAGGAGATTCCACTATTGATAAGCCACAAAATGCTTATATGTCAGGCCTGCAGGGGAAAATGATTGATGCTTTTTTAAAAGAAAATGGTTCCGGAAAATTGAGAATATGGGCAAAACATAGTCCTAAATTGATTGAAATAGATACAATGTTCATGGACAAAAATGATATTAACCTCATTATTAATGGACATAGTCATGTGCCGAAACAAGATTATATCGGAAAACGAAAGGTAGTGAGTATTCGTCCGGGAGCAGTGTGTAGAAGTGGAGAGGTCGCCCATTGGAAAAAAACATTAGGCTTTTTTCGTATTATTACAATAGACGGAGATACTTTTGAATATTCCGAACCACTCAGATTTTGTAAAGATCCGACTTTGCCATGTAAAGAATTGGATTTGAACCTTCAATTAAATTACAAAAAAACAAACGATGGAAGTTTTGATTCAAATGAAGCTACTATCACAAACCGTTTTGGGATAGATCTCCCTTCATGTAAGGTGCGTTTTGTAATGCCTAAAGGAAAATATAAGGTTTCAGAAGGAACTGTTTTTCAAACAATAGAATCAGGGAAATATTCAATAGTAGATGTGTGTGTAAATGTAAAAGCAGATAGTAAACAGAAAATTCAAATTTCTCATATATAAAAGAACATGAAAAAGATATTTTTTGGTTTAATTTTTTCGTTTGTTTTTATTCCCTTTTTATTTCCTGTAGAAATACGGGAAATAGTTCCTGTTACATCAGATCATGATCTGAAATTGGAAGTTAAATTATCTGTGAAGAGTCCGGAAAAAATACAAATTTCAGGAAAAATTACCAAAGTAGGAACAGAAAAGCAGTTTTGGCAAGGAGTATTAGGAAATCTGTATTTGAAGAAAGATACGGTGATTGTTTTTGATATAAATCAATTAAATCCTGATTTATGGACTCCGGCAACACCATACTTATATGATTTAGAAGTAAAGGTTGATAAACAAATAGTTCGAAAACGTATTGGTTTCAGGAAATTTGAAATGATCGGAGGACAATTTTTCTTGAATGGTAAACCTATATTTTTAAGAGGGAATGCCATTAATCCTCCGGGAAGGGGAATCCCAAAAGAATTAGAAGAAAGTAAAGAATTCGCCAGAGATTATGTGCGTTTTATGAAAAGTATCAACATAAACATCATTCGAACCTCGGATAATCAAAACTGGTTGGATGTTTGTGATGAAGAAGGAATGATGGTTTTTGGCGGACGCTATACGGTTCCCAGGAACGGACATAAAGAGGAACCTCCAAAAGATTTTGAGAAATCGGTTGATACATATAAAAATATTGACTTAGGTCCGTTTACTCCACATCCATCTGTTGTTATTTATGTTTTGTCTAACGAAATGCGTACACAAAAAGAAGCCGGTGAAAAGTATCGTAACTTCTTGAATAAGATGATGGATACACTGAAAAAATGGGATAATACTCGTTTGTACATTGGTAATGCAGGTTATGGACTAGGGCGATCGGGAGATATCTATGATGCTCACCGATACTGGGGATGGTATTATAAAACATTTCTCACTTATCTTAATATGAGAGATATGAATATGTGGCAAAATGAAGGTAAAGAACAACCTATTACATTTTCAGAATGTGTAGGCAATTATACCGGAGTCGATGGTCGTTATAATATTTGTTCGGATACCAGGCAACCAAGTGCACAAAAGTGTTGGACTGGTCATATTCCTGATGATGAGCAAGCTGATGCTGCATTAAAATATCAAGCCTTTACATTAAAACAATCCAATGAACTATTCCGGAGATTAAGAAGTCAAAATCCTCGATTGGCAGGAATTATGCCTTTTACTATTATTTTTTATAATTGGGATGGAATTAAATCTTTCGAAGAAATGAAACCCAAGCCGGCTACAGAAGAGTATAAATTAAGTTATCAACCTGTACTTTTGAGTTGGGAAAATTGGCAAACTAATGTTTATGCAGGAAAAAATATCTCCTTAACTGCTCATATTGTAAATGATGATGATTTTTGTAAAAATATTTCTGATATTCGTCTGAAATGGCAACTGGGGAATGGAACAAGAACTATCGTTCAAAAAGATGTCCAATTTCCTGGTATTCCTTATTTTTCTACAGCAAAACAACAATTATTATTACACATACCGGAAGATCTACCGACAGGATATTATGATATTAAA